>NZ_JBLYNV010000009.1:0-119616 GCF_049310165.1 Endozoicomonas sp. ALE010
AATGGCACTGTCTACCGAGATAAATGATACCGACCTGACTTCTTCTGCGACATTTTCCTCAGCGATAACACCGTCAACCGTCAAGTCGACATCGGTCAAGGAAACCGTGCCCACAATACCAGGAACCATGTCCTCTTCCAGAGCGTCTGCTTCTGCACCATTGATCAGGCCAGTGGTACCATCGACCGCCACGCCAACAACAGGCAGTGAAACCGAAACCGGGGCATCAACCACCATACTTGTTTCAAAACCGGCTTCGCCCACAACAATGGCACTGTCTACCGAGATAAATGATACCGACCTGACTTCTTCTGCGACATTTTCCTCAGCGATAACACCGTCAACCGTCAAGTCGACACTGGTCGAGGATACCGTGAGCAGTGTACCAGGAAGTAACGCAACCTTGGCCGATCCGACTTCTGAACCACCTACGATGACACAGCCAACCGTTACCTCACCACCGTTCTGGAAAACCGTGCCCACAACAATACCAGGAAACACCATGACCTCTTCCAGAGCGCCTGCTTCTGAACCATTGACTCCGCCAGTGGTACCATTGCCCTCCACGCCAGCAGCAGACAGTGAAACCGGAGCCAGGGCATCAACCCCCATACTTGTTCCAAAACCGACTTCTTCTGCGACATTGTCCCCAGCGATAACACCGTCAACCGTCAAGTCGACACCGGTCACGACAACCGTGATCAGGGTATCAGGAAGTACCAGCATAACCTTGGACGTTCCGGCTGTGGAACCATCTACGATGGCACAGCCAACCGTTGCCACGTCACCGTTCTGGAAAACCGTGCCCACAACAATACCAGGAACCACCATGACCTCTTCCAGAGCGCCTGCTTCTGCGCCAATGACCACTGCAATAGCGCTGTCGACCGCCACGGTGGCACCGCTGGCATCTTCCCTGAGTGCTGGTGCCATAATCGGTATCGCCGCGGGAGCCGGCCTGGTGCTGGCATGTTTTGGGGGGGCGTGCATTTACCGCTATTACCAACGCAGGTCAGGCACATACCGGCTTAAGGATTGCAATCGGTTGCCAGGGCATCGATCTGAACTACCGTCGTCGTATGATCAGGTGGCGTATACTTATAAACTGGAGTCCATTCCAGCGAGCAGGCAACGAAGTCAGAAAACACCTGCCCATGGAAACAGGAGCAAGCACTCGAAGGTATAAACTCAACGCATGTGGTTTCATTAACCGCTTTGCCGTGAAAAATATTTTGCTTAACCATTTTTCATCCCTGAGGGTGGCGCAAAACATTTTCACGCGCCATGGGCATTTGTGGTGCAGTCTTTAACTTACCCAAGCAGGGAGTAGGTGTTAATGTCTACCCTGAGAAGGTGCCTTAAAGCCTACGTATGGCAAGGCTTTCACGCTTAAGTCAGTGCCATTGGTTCAGACACCCCTTTCAACCTGTTGACCAGTTCAGCCCATCCAGGTTCTCCAGCCCCGGAGAGTCTTGCTCATTAACCGGTCACTTTTTACCTGCGCAAACAGCGCTTATAATTCCCTCCCATTCACTATAAGGAATTCCAGACGGGATGAAATATCTGATCGTCGGTCCCTCATGGGTAGGGGACATGGTAATGGCACAAACGCTGTTCATTGCCCTGAAACAACAACACCCTGATGCCATCATCGATGTACTCGCTCCCGCCTGGAGCCTGCCGATCATTGAGCGTATGCCTGAAGTTCGCAGGGGGATTGATATGCCCCTGGGTCATGGCAAACTGGGGCTTAAAGCCCGCTACCAGCTGGGCAAAAGCCTGAGGGCGGAAGGCTACACACATGCCATCGCCTTACCCAACTCGTTCAAATCAGCACTGGTGCCCCTCTGGGCCAACATCAGGCACCGTATTGGCTGGCGCGGTGAAATGCGCTACGGGCTACTGAACGACATTCGCAGGCTGGATAAAAGTCAGTACCCACTGATGGTGGAACGGTTTGTCGCCCTGGCCTATCCGGAGGGTGCTTCACTACCGGAGCCTCTGCCGATTCCTGCACTTCAGGTAGACAGTAATACCGCCAGCAAAGTCCCTGGCCGCTACCACCTGCACACCGACAGGCCCATTCTGGCACTGTGCCCGGGTGCTGAGTTTGGCCCCTCCAAGCAGTGGCCAACCGGTTACTACGCCGAAGTGGCACGCTCCCTTGCTGAACAGGGATGGCAGGTTTGGCTGTTTGGCTCAGCCAAAGATAAAGCGGTCACCGCTGAAATAAAGAACGGCCTGCCTGATGCATTGCAGCAGCACTGCCATAACATGGCCGGTGAAACATCGCTGGCGGATGCCATCGACCTGCTCTCCTTTGCCAGCGCTGTGGTCAGTAATGACTCTGGCCTGATGCATATAGCGGCAGCCCTGAATCGCCCCCTGGTGGCGGTTTACGGGTCAACTTCGCCCGATCATACGCCGCCCATGAACAAAAACAGTGAAACACTGTCTATGAAGCTGGATTGCAGCCCCTGTTTCAAAAGGGAGTGCCCGCTCGGGCATTTGAACTGCATGAAACAGCTGTCTCCAGACAGGGTTCTGGCTGCCATCGCTCATCTGACGAGCGACCAGGACGGTCACCATGAAAAGCATCCTGAAATAACGCTGGTCGAAGAAGGAGGTAACGCCCGTTGACTCAACCAAGGCATGTTCTGGTGGTAAAAACTTCCTCTATGGGGGATATCATCCACACCCTTCCGGCACTGACCGATGCCGTATCAGCCATACCCGGTCTTCGTTTTGACTGGGTGGTGGAAGAGAGTTTTGCCGAGATTCCAGCCTGGCATCCCGCGGTTGACCGGGTGATTCCTGTCGCTGTGCGCCGCTGGCGCAAGTCGTTGCTGCAAACCTGGAAATCCGGGGAGTGGCAGCAGTTCAAAAAAGCCCTGGGTGCCAGTAACTTCGATGCCGTGATTGACGCCCAGGGGCTGTTAAAAAGCGCTTTCATTGCCAGAAAAGCCAAAGGTCCTCGCTTTGGGCTGGATAAACAGTCTGCCCGTGAGCCGATTGCCAGCCGTTTTTACCAGTTCCCTCAAGCGGTCCCATTGGAACAGCATGCCGTTGAGCGTGTTCGCCAGCTCTTTGCCAAATCGCTGGCCTATGTATTACCGAAAACACCGGGTCAGTTTCTGCTGAATAAAGACAAATTCCCCAAAGGGCTGATTAAGGACAAGCCTTATGTGGTGTTTGTTCACGGAACCACCTGGCCGACCAAACACTGGCCTGAAAACTACTGGTGTGAGTTGGCGCAGAAAGTGAATCAGGCCGGTCTTCAGGTCGTATTGCCCTGGGGTAATGACCATGAAAAGGCCAGGGCAGAGCGCATTGCCAATGCCAGCAGCCAGGCCACCGTGCTGCCGAAGCTGTCACTGGCTGACGTTGCTGGCGTGATTTGTGAAGCCCGGGCAGCCGTTGCCGTTGATACCGGCCTGGGACATTTAACAGCAGCACTGGAAACACCGGCGGTCTCGCTCTATGGACCCACCAGCCCGGTAAAAGTCGGTGCTTATGGCACGGGACAGAAGCACCTGACCCTTGAACACTGTCCAACCGGCGAGTTTCCTGCCACCAATCCCGGAATTTTTGCACCGATGACACCGGATGTGGTCTGGCGGGCTCTTGAGTCACAGATCGAACGTTAATCCTTATCACAACATAGAAGTTTCCGTTTATTCCATGCTGACGACCACAGTTGCGCCATAGACGGAAAATGCCTAAAGTGGCCGATTTTTACCCCTCGGGATGATAAATGACCAAGCTGGAACAAATGAACGCCATTTTGGCAGATCTTCTCAAGCTGGATACCAGTGAGTTCAATGAACAGACTGAACTGCTGGGAGCCCTTCCGGAGTTCGACTCCATGGCCGTGGTTGGGTTGATTACGGCAATGGAAGAAACCTTTGGCATTGCCGTCAACGACGATGATCTGGACGCCGAACTGTTCGAAACCGTTGGCTCTGTTCTTTCCTATGTGGATGCAGTTGGGGCAATTGCCTGATGGTTATTTCCAGGCCAGATTAATTCCGGCCTGGCTCTTCTCACAATAACAACTCCACCACTTCGGGATGCCCGAGAAACTTCTGAGGGCTGGCGGTTGCGCCATAAGCGCCAGACTGCAGAACCACGATATAGTCTCCCACCTCCGCTTTTGGCAATGCCAGTTTTGCCCCGACAACATCCAGAGGCGTACAGAGCGGTCCGACAATCTCGACCACTTCCTGTTCGCCACTGTCAAGGCAATGGGCCAGAACTACCGGGTAATTTTTTCGGATGACCTGGCCAAAGTTGCCTGAGTTGGACAGGTGATGGTGCAGCCCGCCATTGGTCATCAGGAAGGCCTGTCCACGGGATTCTTTTTTATCCGTCACCTGACAAATATAATACCCCGCCTCCCCCACCAGCCAGCGCCCAAGCTCCATCACCACCTCTGATGACTTGAGCGAATCCGGACGATGATCCAGAAGGTACTGCAGGTTTTCGGCAATACCTTCCATTGCCAGCGTCTGTTCTCCGGGGAAGTAGGGAATGCCCAGGCCGCCGCCGATATTGATATGCCTGACCGGAGCTCGAACCAGATCGGCCAGCCTGGCGGCCAGTTCAAAGGTTTGCTGATGGCACTCAATCAGAGACTCTGCCTTGAGATTCTGCGAGCCAGAAAAAATATGGAAACCCTGAAAGTCCAGTTTATCCAGATCAAGCTCCGCCAGAATAGACGGCATTTGTTCAGCATCTATACCAAACTGTTTGGGGCCGCCAGCCATTTTCATGCCGGAGGTCTTTAACTCAAAGTCCGGATTCACCCGAAATGCGATACGGGGGCGAATACCCAGCTGCTGGTGACAGAGGTACAGCCGTTGCAACTCCAGGGGGGACTCGATATTGATGGTAATACCTGCCGCAACGGCGGCTCTCAGTTCATGTTCTCCCTTGGCCGGCCCGGCAAAACTGATATTGGCCGCCGCCATACCGGTCCCCAGGGCAACCAGCATTTCCCGGTGGGAAGCAACATCCAGCCCATCCACACACTGTGCCATATGGCCCACGACGGCGGGCATCGGGTTGGCTTTTATGGCGTAGTGAAGCTTCAGCTCTGCGGGCATCTGCTGACGAAACTGGGCGACTCTCTGGGTCAGGGCCTGCCGGTCGTAGATGTAGCAGGGTGAAGAGCCGGCAATCGTCACCAGATCAGCAGCGGTATACCCGGCAATCAGTAATTGGTTATCCCTGGACTGAAGACTGGCCAGCCGGTGATGTCCTTTAGTCATTTTCTCTTGCCCAAGATCATTCACGAAACAGGAGCCTCCTCGTCCTGAAACAGCCTCCGGTAGGCTTCCAGTAATGGCTTGCGATCAATTTTACCATTGGGATTTCTGGCAAGTGTCGTTTGCTGGATAACACGGATGGGGACCATATAAGCGGGCAGACATTGCTGGCAGTGGCGGATCAATGAGGGTTCATCGATTTCACTGCTGCTCACTACGACCAGAACGATGGCCTGCCCCAAACGGAAGTGCGGGACACCAATAGCCGCCACTTCTGCCACCAGCCCGGATGAATAAACCACCTCTTCCACTTCCGTTGGGCTGACCCGATAACCGGAGGTTTTGATCATATCGTCGCGACGACCGACAAAATAAATATATCCATTGTCGTCTTTACGAACAATATCACCGGACCAGACGGCCAGCTCTTTGCCCGGAATTCCCGGTATGGCACAGGGTGCAGGCCGGAAGCGTTCAGCGGTTCGCTCCGGATCATTCCAGTATCCCATGCTGACCAGGGCACCACGGTGCACCAGCTCGCCGGGTTCATGGGGTCCACAGATCTCACCCAGCTCATTGATCACCATCACATCCGCATTGGGAATGGCTTTACCCATAGACCCGGGTCGTAAATCAATCTGTTCGGGAGGAAGAAAGCAGGAGCGAAATGCCTCGGTCAAACCATACATCAAGTAAGGTTTGGCATAGCGAAAACGCTGTCGCAGTACGGCCAGGGTGGCCGTCGGCATGGCACCACCGGTATTGGTAAAGTAGCGCAGACTGTCACCAGCCCCTTGTGGCCAGGGCAGATCGGCTATCTGAACCCAGAGTGGCGGAACCAGGCCAAGCCCGGTGATCTGCTGTTTCTCCACCGTTTTAATCACATCCCCGGGGAGAAGGTATTCCAGTAGATAACAGCTGGCACCCACCAGAAATGCCGTTGTCAGCTGGCTGAAACCGTAATCAAAACTGAAGGGCAAAACACAGAGCAGGCGGTCTTCCGGTGTATTGCCCAGATACTGGGCAACACTGCTGGCCCCCGTGACCATATTACGGTGTGACAGCACAACGCCTTTGGGCTTTCCTGTACTGCCGGAGGTATAAAGAATCGCCGCCATATCCGCATCAATGGACGACACCGGTTCCCACCAGGCACAGGGCTTGAGGAAATTTGCCCAGTTCATTGGGTTGGCGGATTGTCGATGAACGAAAGTACTATCAGACAAGGGATTATTGACCGGGTCCTCATCAGCAAGGTCACCATCAACCAGAATCACTTGCATAAGGTCATGGCACTGGTGAATTTCAGCTTCCAGCTGCTGATAGCGGGCTTTGTTAGTCATCAGCACACGAACATTGCAGTCTTTGAGAATATGAAAGACCTGGGGCGCTTTCAGCACTGGATTGACGGGCACCATAACGCCACCGGCGGCCGTTGCACCAAAGTAGCTGAAGACCGCTTCCGGCGTTTTAGGCAGGTAGATTGCCACCCGTTCATGTTGCATCAGACCCAGCTTTTGCAACCCGGCGGCCACCGAACGAATCTGTCGGGAAACGGTCTGGTAATCAAACCACTGGTCTTTGCAGCCCAGGGCTTTCGAGGAAGGCGAACGTTCTGCCTGGCGCAGAACAATCTGGTGTAACAACAAGCTCATGGGTTTAACAACGGCTCAAAAGTATATCAACCATGGCGGTTGATCTATTCCCATGGGTTGTCATGGGAATAGAAGGCCACCGCCACACTTTAAAGTGTTTTACGGGCATTCAGCACAGCCTGCCGGACCTGCTCTGGCGCTGTACCACCGAGATGATTACGGGCGCTTACCGAGCCTTCCAGCGTCAGGACATCAAATACATCCTGCCCGATCGTATCGGAGAAAACCTGAAGCTCCGCCAGCGTCATCTCAGACAGGTCCCGGCCTTCCTGAATACCAAAGGCCACCGCTTTACCCACCACTTCATGGGCATTCCTGAAGGGCATGCCACGGCGCACCAGGTAATCCGCCAGATCGGTAGCGGTGCTGAAACCCCGGCGGGCGGCTTCCAGCATGTTTTCTTTACGGGCCTGAATATGCGGCACCATATCAGCAAACGCCCGCAGACAATCCCTGAGGGTATCCACCGTATCAAACAGTGGTTCCTTATCTTCCTGATTGTCTTTGTTGTAAGCCAGCGGTTGGGATTTCATCAAGGTCAGCAATGACACCAGATGGCCATTGACCCGGCCGGTTTTGCCTCTGACCAGTTCCGGCACATCCGGGTTTTTCTTCTGCGGCATAATGGAAGAGCCGGTACAGAAGCGATCTGGCAGGTCAATAAAGTTAAACTGCGCTGAAGTCCACAGCACCAGCTCTTCAGACATGCGTGACAAGTGCGTCATGATCAGGGCCCCGGCGGCACAGAACTCAATGGCAAAGTCCCGGTCACTGACGGAGTCCAGAGAGTTGCGGGAAGGGCGCTCAAAACCAAGGGCAGAAGCCGTATATTCCCGATCAACAGGGTAGGTGGTGCCTGCCAGTGCAGCAGCACCCAGGGGGCTGATATTAACACGCTTGCGGCAGTCCTGCAGGCGCTCATCGTCACGCACCAGCATCTCATACCAGGCCATAAGGTGATGACCGAAGGTCACAGGCTGTGCTGTTTGCAGATGGGTAAAGCCTGGCATGATGGTGTCGGCTTCACGCTCGGCAACCACCAACAGGCCGTGCTGCAGGCGCTTGAGTTCTGCTGATATGGCGTCAATCTCATCACGCAGCCATAAACGAATGTCGGTAGCGACCTGGTCATTTCTGGAGCGCCCGGTGTGCAGTTTTTTGCCGGCAGCGCCAATGCGATCCGTCAGGCGAGCCTCGATATTCATGTGAATGTCTTCAAGTTCAATAGACCAGTCGATACGGTCCTGCTCAATATCCTCAAGAATACCTTCAAGGCCAGAGATAATGGCGTTGAGTTCATCTTCGCTCAGAATACCTGCCCGGTGCAGCATCCGGGCATGGGCCACTGACCCCTGGATATCGTGGCGATAGAGGCGTCGGTCAAAATCAATAGAAGCGGTAAAACGGGCAACAAAGGCATCGACGCCTTCGCTGAAACGCCCACCCCATTGTTGATTAGAGCTGTGGTTACTGCGTTTTTCACCCTGATCTGCTGAATGGCTTGCCGACATTAATCTCTTCCCCACCCGGTTCTCATTTTTTAAAGACGAACGTACAATCAATACCGCTCCGGCATTGGCGCGTTGTGAGCGGAGGCATTATATCGGTGTCATGGCTTGATTGCATCGCCCACCTCCTTCCGGGCAAGAGAATAGACAGACTTCCGATAACAATAATGCACTGCCTCTTTCCTGAGAGGCCGCCTGAGATAAACAGCCCCTGATAAAAACGGGTTCTCAAATAAGTAGTTAACCAAATGAAATCGTATTTTCTGACTAAGTGGACAGCCACTCTGCGGCGTTACAACTCCGGTCACATAGCTAAGGCTATGCTCCCTTCGTTGTGCCTTGCATAGTGACTGCCCACTTAGCCAGAAATATACGATTCCATTTGGCCAACTACTTAGCATTAAGAACAAGAGCCGCCCCATGATGATCCAGCCCCGGCACAACAAAGATGACTTTTTTCTCCCCGATCTTGGGTCAGGTCAGTCGGTGTTGATGCTGGTGCTGATTTCTGAGTTGTTTGTCCTGGTTCAGGTGCTTGCCCTGCCTGGCGAGGTCGACTTCAGCTGGACACGACTGGCCATGCTGTCACTGTTTGTTCAGTGGATTGTGCTCTCCAGCAGCGCCTTTCTCTATCTGGCCAGGCCTTTCCTGAAGGGGCTTCTCACCTGGCAGTCGGTCATGATTTCTCTGTTGGGCGTACAGATCATTACGCTGCTGCTTACGTTGCTCTCTCAGGCCTTACTGTCGCCAGTTCACTTTGCACCGGACTGGCAACAGGTCAACCGCAATCTGCTGGCGGCACTGATTATCTCGGCCATGCTGCTGCGCTATTTTTACATTCAGTATGAAGTCAGTTTGCAGCAGCAGGTTATCCACAATGCCCGCCTCGACTCATTGCAGGCGACGATGCGCCCGCATTTCCTGTTTAACTCCATGAACATTATTGCCAGCCTGATTCAGGTCAACCCTGAAAAAGCAGAGCAGGCGGTGGAAGACCTGTCAGACCTGTTCAGGGCCAGCCTGCAAAATCCCGGTCAAAATAAGAGTGCGGTCGTCCCCATCCAGAAAGAGATACAGATCAGCGAAAGTTACCTGAGAATCGAGCAGCAAAGGCTGGGTGAGCGCCTTGAGGTCAAGTGGCTGGTTGGTGAACTTCCGCACAGGCTGTCTATTCCTCCCTTTACTTTGCAGCCTTTGGTGGAGAACGCCGTTTACCATGGCATTCAGCCACTGGAGGCCGGTGGCTGCATTACCATCAGCATCAACATTGATCAGCAAATGGTTCAGATTTCTGTAGAAAATCCGATGCCATATACTGAGACCATTTCCAAGGGCAATCAGATTGCCTTGAACAATATCCGTTCCCGCCTGGCGATGCTCTATGGCAGCAAAGCCAGCCTGACCACGGATATCCGGGAGCATTCCGGTGTCAAATGGTACACGGCGCAGGTGCACTATCCCTGCCAATGGGACAACGCTGTTGATTTACAAATTTGATAAGAACATTGATAAATTACTGACGGGAACCGATCACTGAACAATGAATGTCCTGATTGTTGATGATGAGCCACTGGCCCGGGAACGGCTGAGACACCTGATTGGCCGGATTGATAACTTTATGGTGCTTGAACATGAGGCCAGCAATGGACGGGATGCCATCGATCTGTGCAGCCAGTACCACCCCGATATCGTGTTGATGGACATTCGTATGCCCGTAATGGGCGGGCTGGAGGCTGCCAGGTATATCAGCGCCATGGACAAGCCACCGGCCGTGGTTTTCTGCACCGCCTATGACAATCATGCCCTGGAAGCGTTTGATGCCCAGGCCGTGGGTTACCTGCTGAAACCGATTCGTCAGGACCATTTGAATCAGGCATTACAACGTGCCAGCAAAGTGAATCGTCTGCAACTGGCCTGGCTGAACGACCATCTGCCAGAGCATCAGGAGCAGGGCCATATTGCCGCCAAAACCCTGCGCGGTATCGAGTTGGTTCCCCTGAATGATGTGCTCTACTTTATGGCGGATAATAAATATGTGACGGTCCATCATCGCCAGGGTGAAGTGCTGATTGATGATTCGCTCAAAACCCTGGAAGAAGACCACAGCCAGCACTTTGTCAGAATTCACCGAAATGCGCTGGTGCGCCGTGATGCCATTGAAAGTCTGTCCCGGGATGATAAGGGGCACTGTTTTATCCATCTCAGGGCAGTGCCACAGCCACTGTCCATCAGCCGACGTCATGTGCCGTTGATCAAAAAGATCATGCAATCCCTGTAACGTCTGACTTCCCTTCCGGGCTCTGCTTGGCCAACAGAGCCTGCCTCTGTCTCTTAAAGCCGGTCTGTCGTATTATCCCTCACAAATGTTTTGCCAGCAGTGTGTTTGTCTATAGCTGGCACTGTAATAGTCCTTACATAACCTCCTTATTGCTTAGGCTCTAAACTTCGTTCGTCCTGAGCCTGTCGAAGGGCGTGGGCTCCGTGCTCACGCATTGTGCCTGTCACCCTTCGACTCCGCTCAGGATGAACGGAGATCACGCTCTAAACCGGGAAGTTAATGTAGGGACTGTTCCTTAATTTGAACAATAGAAGCCATCAATCCTGTGAAAACCGTTCGTATCGCCACCCGTAAAAGCGCCCTTGCCCTGTGGCAGGCGGAATATGTCAAACAGCAGCTGGAACACCATCACCCGGATATCCGGGTCGAACTGGTCAAAATGACCAGCCAGGGCGATCGCATTCTGGACGCGCCACTGGCGAAAATTGGTGGCAAGGGACTGTTTGTCAAAGAGCTGGAAAATGCGCTGTTGGAAGGTCGCGCCGATATTGCGGTGCATTCCATGAAGGATGTCCCCATGGAGTTTCCCGAAGGGCTTGGCCTTGGGGTTATCTGCCCGCGGGAAGACCCACGGGATGCCTTTGTCTCCAATCACTATGCTTCTCTGGATGCACTCCCACCGGGTGCCGTTGTTGGCACATCAAGCCTGCGCCGGCAGTGCCAGATACTGGCTGCCCGTCCTGATCTGACCATTCAGTTTCTGCGGGGTAATGTGAATACCCGTCTGGCCAAACTGGATGACGGCCAATATGACGCTATCATTCTGGCAGCCGCAGGATTGATTCGACTGGCGATGGCTGACCGCATTCGCAGTTACCTGGATACCACTGTGAGCCTGCCCGCGGCCGGACAGGGTGCCGTCGGTATTGAGTTACGCCAGGATGACGAGCAAACCAGACAACTGATTGCCCCTTTGCACGACGAACACACGGCCATCCGGGTGGGTGCTGAACGGGCCATGAACAGACGACTGAATGGTGGTTGTCAGGTCCCGATTGGCGGATTTGCAGAGCTGGACGGAGACCGGCTATTTCTCAGAGGCCTGGTCGGCAGCCCTGATGGCCAGACCATTTATCGCAGTGAAGTGATCTGTACCGCTGAAGAGTATGAATCTGCCGGTATTCAGGTGGCTGAATCACTGCTGAAACAGGGGGCGGATAAAATCCTTGCTGGATTGAGCTCTGCGGAGGGCAGGTAAAGCCGCCTTCCGACGGCGTTGGTGTTGATCTGGTGTGGTGTAAACTGCTCTTGATTAAAACCTAAAGAATATCGTTAAAATCAATAAACTCTTCTTCCTGAGAAGAAAGAAATGTCAATGCTGTTGTGGGATCCGAGCTAGTAAATCCGGGCTCACCACCAACGGGTATTTGTACAAATCCGTTACTGGATGGCACTTGTGGTGCCTCCATCAATCCAAAATTCCCCCCCCCACTGAGTGCACCAAATAAGCCCGTGGATCCTGACGGGGGCATTGATTGTGACGCAGATCCAACATTTTCTGACCTGCCGGGTGCGCCAAATAAGCCCGTGAATCCTGACGGGGGCACTGATTGTTGTGCCGCAGATCCAACATTTTCCGACCTGCCGAGTGTACCAAATAAGCCCGTGGATCCTGACGGGGGAACTGAATTTGACGCAGATCCAACATTTTCTGATCTACCGGGGGCACCAAACAAGCCCGTGAATCCTGACGGGGGCACTGATTGTTGTGCCGCAGATCCAACATTTTCCGACCTGCCGAGTGTACCAAATAAGCCCGTGGATCCTGACGGGGGAACTGAATTTGACGCAGATCCAACATTTTCTGATCTACCGGGGGCACCAAACAAGCCCGTGAATCCTGACGGGGGCTCTGATTGTTGTGCCGCAGATCCAACATTTTTCGACCCACCGGGTGTACCAAACAACCTCGTGGATCCTGACGAGGGCACTGATCCAAACCCAACATTTTTTGACCCGCCGGGTGGACCAAACAAGCTCGTGGACCCTGACGAGGGCTCTGATCCAAACCCAGCATTTTTTGACCCGCCGAGTGGAACAAACAAGCTCGTGGATCCTGACGAGGACTCTGATCCAGACCCAATATTTTTCGACCCGCCTGGTGGACTAAACAAGCTCGTGGATGATGACGAGGGCTCTGATCCAAACCCAACCTTTTTCGACCCGCCGGGTGAACCAAACAAGCTCGTGGATCCTGACGAGGGCTCTGATCCAAACCCAACCTTTTTCGACCCGCCGGATGGACCAAACGTCAACCCACCGAATGTACCAAATAAGCCCATTGGTCTTGACGGGGGTACTGATTGTTGTGCCGCAGATCCAAAATTCCCAAACCCACTGGGTGCATCAAAGAAGCTCCTGGATACTGACGGGCTTTCAGATGCCAAACCTCCAGAATCGCGACCAAACAGTCCACTCTGACGGTTTGAACGTTCCATACCGAACCGACCCATTGGCCTGTGGCTTGCCGGAAGCTTTGGACCATTTCTGAGATCATGGCGATTAATACCATAACTCCTGAATTTATCCACGGCATCCAGAAATACTGTGAAGTTAAATACCTTTTTTTCAAAATCAAATACTTCACTCAACTTGATGGCATAAGCCTGTTCTTTACTATATCTGCAAACAATCTCAATTTTATCACCCCAGTAATCAAATGGTGTTTTTAAATACACTTTGGTTTTATCATCAAAATAGGCCGGATAGTTCTTCATGAGTTTACTCATCACAAGCTCACACCGAACACAGTTAATAACATTTGAAACAGCCTCATTCACTGATTTGGATTCATTCAGGATCTGTGAATCCAATCGAACTTCGAATGGATGATTCACCCCATCTATAAAAAAGTTTCTGACCAGGGAGAAATCCATATCCGTTGACTCTGCCAAACCGGGAATCAGCTCATGAGGATTTGGCTTTGACAGTGAAATCATTGATGTGATTTCAGGTACCCCCCACCCCCCGGACTGCTCTCTGTCATTCTCAAGCGCAGCACGCAAATCAATAAGAGATTTACTGACCGCCGTATTTGATAAGGCTTGTTTGGCGTCCTGGATTCTATCTCTAATAGTATTTTCACTTTCATCCGTCATATTTTCTGAGTTTATTTTACGTCTGACAGACTTTGTATTGTCAATGGTATGCTCAAAACCCTGATTAAATGTTCGTTCCAGGGTGATTATACTCTCTTCTGCTCTCCAGTGGTTTTCATCAAATTGATCAACCAGGTTCTTCAAATCATTTTCTTTGCCATACTTTCTTTCCATTTCATTCTTTTGTTCCTCAGTTATATTTTCCACACGTAATCCAGAGGCTTTAATACCGGAGTAGCCCAGTTGCGTTACAATAAGTTCGTCTACTAGTTTGCCGTATTGATGAAGGAAGCCATTCGCACTTCCATGGTCCGGAAACATTGAATATGGATATGGACACTCAGGCACCACTGCTTTGTCATTTCCTTTTTGGACATACAAGCAATCTTTTCTCTCGCATTTTTGCTCAGCTTTCTTCAACCATTCAGTACCGCTGTTATAAAAGATATTTTCTTTATCGTGCGGCTTTTCACTTCTGCAGGTAGCACATATTGTTATAGCGGTAGCTTGATTGTCGGCGGTCATTTTCCTGATAATACATTCCTGGTGTTCAAAATGATGGCAAGGTCTTTCTATAATGCCTTTTTCTTCCGAGAATAGTGCTTCTTGACAGATTGGACAATTATCAGACATTCGACTTTTAACTGTATCCGTGTGACTCAGCCTATGCCCGTTTAATAAAACTATTTCAGTGATGGATGTTGGTGTAAAATTCGATTCGACTCGAGTGTTTGCATTCGTTACTTGTACATTTGTTTCCATGAATAATATTCTCTGTCTGGTTGATTGCACTTGACGTCTGAGTAGCACCAACTCTGACTTATTGGATAAAGAATTAGTTCAACTGCATAATGAAACTGTCTCATATTCGCGCATTGGTAACCCGCCCTGAGCCTCAGGCACAGGCTTTGGCAGATGCCATCAAGAAAACTGGTGGCCAGGCCTGGCCCGTACCCATGCTTGCTATTGATGCGCTGGCAGAAACACAGGCAATGACAGACTGCCTGCTGATGCTCGACCAGTTTGACCATATTATTGTCACCAGTCGTCCGGCCGCCCGCCTGGGCGTAGAGCTGATCGAACGGTACTGGCCACAGCTACCAATTCACTGCCAGTGGTTTGCCATTGGCAGCAGCACAGCAGCTGAACTTGAGCAGTTTGCGATCAGGGCTGACTATTCAGACACCGGCGTAGACAGTGAGGCCCTTCTTACCCTGGATACATTTAACCATGTTCAGAATAAGAAGGTCCTGATTATCAAGGGCGTGGGGGGACGGGAGATGCTGAAAGAGCAGCTCACTAATGCCGGTGCCACGGTCCACACACTGGACGTTTACCAGCGTTCCTGCCCCACCTATGAACGCAATGCAGTGGTAAAAAAGTTGGAAAGCCATTCAATCAATGTCATTCTCTGCGGTAGTGGCGAAACCCTGACAAACCTTGGGTACTATTTACCCATGCCCTATCGAGCTGACTACCGGCTGCTTGTTCCCAGTGAACGGGTTGCCAGGGAGGCCCATAGCCTGGGTTTTCAACAGGTAACCAATACTGGTGGCGCCAGCAACGAGATGATGTTGCAAGCATTGGCCCAAATCTGCCTCTTGTGAAAAATGAGCGGGAACCTTGAAAGAAGTGCCCGGGCAAGAGATAGAAAAACAAGGGAGACTATCCTCTCGAACAATCGGAAGGCCCAAGCGTGAGCGATACAGACCAGAACACAGACCGTTTACCAGACAATACCCCTGAAGATGTTCAGCAGAAAACCGACATCTATTCAGCGAAAGAGTCCCATTCAGAACAGCAAGCCGCCAAAAAACACCAAAGCAAAGGTTCAGGTAAAGGTCTGGCAGGCTTTGCCCTGTTATTGTCCGCCTGCGCCCTTGGCCTCAGTGGCTACATCGGCTGGCGGGCCATGCCACTGGAACAGAACCAGCCGGTTCTGCTTGATGGCATGGATCATCTGCAGACACAGATTGCACGACAACAGGCCAGGCTGACTACGGTGGCACAAAACACCGCCACCGATATAGAAAGACACGAAGAACAGTTGCAAGCCCTGCAACAGCGGGAAGACAGACTTTTATCCCGGGTTGATACCCTGTCCAGCAAAGTCCGGGAACTTGAAGGTTCCACACGCAACCAATGGCGTATTGCCGAAGTCGAATACCTGCTGCGCCTCGCCAATCAGCGACTGCTGACGGTCAATGATGTTACCGGGGCCCTTGAACTGATGGCCAGTGCCGGGCAGATACTGGGGCAACTGGATGACTACACTCTCTTTCCGGTCAGAGAGGCCCTGGCAGAAGATATAGCGGTTCTGAAAGCGACCACCCTGCTGGATCAGGAAGGTATCTGGCTGCGACTGCAAGCCATTGCAGATTTGATCCCCGGTCTTGTGATCCTGGATGATGGCCATATTGCCGATGTGGCCAGTGCCCCGGACCCCGGATCAATGGTCACTGATGAAACTAACCCACCAGCGGACAGAACCTGGCAGGAAACCATCAAGGCCATAGTGCTGGACACCTGGCACCGTTTCACCAGACTGTTCCGTATTAATACCCAGCGAGAGCAACCCATTGAAGTATTGCTGACACCGGAACAGGAGCAGTTAATCCGTCAGAAGATGCTGATGTTGATCGAACAGAGTAAACTCGCGCTGATTACCGGACAACAGACGATTTATCAAAACAGTCTCAAACAAACCAGCGACTGGCTGAGTCGCTATTTTATGCTCGGTGGTGATGTCAGCAATCAGCTGGCTAAAGAGCTTACTGAACTGGAAGGACTCTCCATTACCCCCGATATGCCCACTATTCATCGTTCTCTGGAGGCACTGAAAGAGCACCAGTCCAGCTCAACTCTCACACCTGCAGACGATGATTCAACCATCGAGCCGGAAGAAAACCAGACAACACCAGCATCACCCGATGGCGATGAAGGGAAAAGCAGTCCGCCATTGATAGAGCCGGATCAGCCTGATGAACAGGGAGTGCAACTTTCATGAAAGGGTTTGCACTGTTCCTGACCATTGTTTCTGCCTGTTTCTTACTGGCCAATATCATGGTCAACGACCATGGTTATGTGCTGATTGCTTACGATGAGATGACCTTTGAAAGCAGTCTCTGGGGTTTGCTGCTGCTGGTTGTCATTTCCCTTGGCCTGGTCTGGCTGGCGGTGATTATGGGTCGGTTACTGCTGGGCACATTCAGTGTTATCTACCCACTGTCAACGGGTGCCCGCAAAGCCAGGGCCAGAAAACTGTTTGATCGGGGTCTGGCTGAGTTTACCAAAGGGCACTGGCGAAAGGCGGAGCGGCTCCTTGGGCAGGCGGCGAAAAACAGTGAATCACCGTTAATCAACTATCTGGCCGCCGCCAGGGCGGCCCATGAAGCAGGAAATCATGAAGCCAGCGCCAACTGGCTAAGACAGGCGGACAGCAAGGCACCGGGTGCAGAAATGGCGATTGGTATCACCCAGGCACAACTGCAACTGGCCAGTAACCACCTGGAACAGGCGCTGGCCACATTGACCCATCTGCACAAGAAGTATCCACGTCATGGCTACATTCTGAAAATGCTCAAGCAGGTCTATATCCGCCTGAATGACTGGCAATCACTGGAAAAACTGCTGCCCAGGCTGCGCAAGCAAAAAGTGATTAAGGACGACGAATATCACCAGCTGGAACAACAGGCATTCAAAGCGCTGTTCGAACAGGCTTATAACTACGGCCGAAACCGCGTCTCCAGCGAAGAGAAAACCAAACCGGCGGATGATATCTGGTCCGGCCTGAGCCACAGTCAGAGGAAGGATCCGGCCATCCTCTATCGCTACTGTGACTGTCTGGTTCGACTGGGTGCTGGGGAAAAAACCGAACTGCTGCTGCGGGAAAATCTTCATCACTGCTACAGCGAGCCATTGATCCGCCTTTATGGCAAAACGCCGGGCAAAGACCTGAAAAAGCAACTGCTGTTTGCAGAATCGCTGCTCAACCAGCGGACCAATGACCCCGAACTGTTACTGGCGCTTGGTCGCCTGGCACTGCGCAATGAACTCTGGGGTAAAGCCCGGGAGTATCTTGAAGCCAGCCTCAGGCTCCGGAAAAGTGTTGATGTGTATAACGAACTGGGTCATCTGCTGGCACACCTTGATGAGTTTGAAACCAGCTCACACTATTTCCAGGAAGGCCTGTTGTTAGCGGCGGACAGTGCAACCCATCTGCCGGGGATGCACAAGTCATGAATGCCCTGTTGGTTGGTGCCATCAGCGGTATGACTGCCGTGGCACTGAGCGCCTTTGGCGCTCATGCGCTGGAGGGCGTTCTCTCTGAGCGGGCAATGGACACTTTTCAGACCGCCGCAGACTATCAGTTCTACCATAGCCTGGCACTGGTGTTTGTGGCCTTGCTGGGAACAAATTACCCGGACTCAACAAAGCTGAAGTGGAGCGCTGGCCTCTTTGCTGTGGGCATTGTGCTGTTTTCAGGGAGCCTCTATCTCTTGAGTTTGAGCGGCATCCGCTGGCTGGGGATGATTACACCGCTTGGAGGTGTTTCATTCATCATTGGCTGGTTGATACTGGCCTTTTTTGCCGCCAGAGATTATTCCCGCATCTAAGAGGCTGCTGAGAATAGACAGCCTCTAAAATTTGCATTTTACGCCCCGAGCAGTATCTTACGCCGATCATTTTCTACCAACTCAGATCTCCATGAACGATACTGTAAAACCGGCCGATGAGGCTGATGAGCCACAACAGGAAACGCTCCACAAACGTCAAATCAAGAGTTTTGTGCTCCGCGCTGGCCGCATGACCACGGGCCAGCAAAGGGGCTGGGATGAGTGCTGGCAGGACTGGGGACTGACTCTGGTGCAAGGCACAGAGGGTTTCCTGAATGCCTTTACGGATGCAGCACCCCGGGTTCTGGAAATTGGCTATGGCATGGGACATTCCCTGGTCACCATGGCGACACAGGAGAGCGATAAGCAGTTTATTGGTATTGAAGTACACCGCCCGGGTGTCGGCAGCCTGCTTAATGAAGCCCGTCTGGCAGGCATCCACAACCTGAGAACCTATTGCGACGATGCAGTTGAAGTGCTGAAGCAGTGCGTACCCGATGGTAGCCTGTCACGGGTACAGATTTACTTCCCGGACCCATGGCACAAGAAACGCCACCACAAACGCCGCCTGATTCAACCGGCTTTTATTGAGTCTATTCGTCCCAAGCTGGACATCGGTGGCATTATTCACCTGGCCACTGACTGGGAAAATTATGCCGAACAGATGCTGGAAGTGATGAACTCAGCAGAAGGCTTCGAGAACATGGCCGCAGAAAACGGTTATTCGCCAAGACCGGATTTTCGTCCGCTCACCAAGTTTGAAAAGCGTGGTCATCGATTAGGGCACGGGGTTTGGGACCTGCTGTTCAAGCGCATCCGGTAGATGGCCTTGTGGAACCTGCCCCTAGGAGGCTGTCCGAGAATAGACTGCCCTACTGCGGTGGCAGCAAATTGGTCTAAAAAGTCGGAAATTTTTAGCAAATAGAACCACTATTCACTAAAAATTTCCGACTTTTTATCCTCAATTTTCTGCCATCCTCGCTACGGGCGCTATTCTCGGACAGCCTCCTAGGAGCCTGACCGAGAATAGACTGCCCTGTAACGTTAGCAGGTAAACGTCGATGGCAATATATAACCCTGCGGGCAAATTATAGCGGTTCTCAATTTCAGTTTGAGGATAAGGTGCTACTCGATCTAAAACTATCTTATAGAATAAACATCTATATACCCATTAAATTCACTTAATGGGTGTATAAAATGGCAGATCCGCTTCGTCCAAACCCTTTTCAACCCATCCAGAATTTTTCTGCCACGGAAATGCCAGGGCAGCGACGTCCAAATCAACCGCCAAAACGCAGTGAGGTTCAGGCAGATAAACAACTACCAACGGCTCCCCGGCACCACGAGTCCGTGACGAAAAACCCGAGAGAGTTAACGGCACATAGTATAACGACGAAAAAAACCACGGCTCACTCCGGCCATTTTAAAAGCCATGGCAAGACAAAGTATGATCAACAATCGGCCAGACCATCATCGCAACCGGCACGGAGTCGGCCAAATCTTTTGAATAATGGCAGCAAGGCAACGTCTGTAACCACAGTAAAAAATCTATTTACCCCCCTGCCAGTTTCAATCTCTGCACATTCCGGTTATAAGCCCCGACAACCATCGGTAAACTCACGACGGGACAGTCATTCCTTATCAGGCAGAACAGAATCCAATACCAGTAACCGTACGTTATTGGGCGCATCAGGCCAAACAAACTCCACCAGAACCATTTCCCAAAAAGCAAGGATAAGCTGCTGCGAGCTACCAACCCGACCCAGGCCTGCGGAGCCCGGTGGTTTTGAGAATCAGTTGCAGGAGATGGGGCAACGGATGTGCCAGAGAAAAGCTGAATTTAAGGTAAAAGAAGGAGCTGCCAATAAAGAATTTGTGGTAGGCATTGACCAGCCATTTAAAAAAAATCTCGAGCCTTTTTGGCAGAGATCCTCTGCTACAACGTTGACTCAACCTCCTGTGCTCAGCTGTGAAAGGCAACTCCCTGAGAACTGCCCGAACACTCCGGGAATAACTATTCAATCAACCTGTAAGGTGCTGCACACACCTGAAAATATTGCACCAACCATAGAATTAGTAGTGGAGGAGCATATTAAGTGCGCGACAATCAACGTGGGCAAAAGTCTTCAATCTCTTCGAAAGGCTTTACTGGATGTGTACAAACAACTCTCCTGGAGAGCAACATCAACATGGAACGCTGCTATGGCCTTTAATAGCAGTCAAGGCAGCCTGAATATGTTGGCCTCTCAATACCAAACAAAAAATATTGGCAGCCTGCCCCCTGCGGATATTGGTAACTTCAGAGATGATGTACAAAAGTGTGTTCATAAGTTTATAGAGGCAACAAAAGAGATAAAATCGGATCGCGGAAGGCTTGTCACCTTAGCAATAAATATCTCCATGTCTCCAGCAGACGAGCCCAACAGAACCGGCAATACCTGACCACGCCCCAGCGAATCACTCACGCAAACAATTCCAGCAAATCATTCAGAAAAAGCCGACCGGCAGGAGTAGGCTTGAGCCTCGACTCTAAAGATTCCAGCAACGCTTTTTGCCGGGCAAGTTTCAGTTGCTGGTGGATACCGCTTAATGTCTGTCCCGTTCGCTCACCATAAAGCTGTGCATCAACGCCTTCATGCAGTCGCAGTACATTCATCATAAATTCGATGGGCAGCTCATCGGCTTCCAACTCGCGTCGCCCTGCCTCAAAGGCATGGGAAATATAGCTGTCGGCTGCCAGGTAATCTGCCGGCATGCGGGTTTTCCAGTTACGGTAAATCAGCCCGGTAGATGCATGGGTTAACTTTCCATGGGCACCAGCACCGATACCGATATAGTCACCAAACTGCCAGTAGTTCAGGTTATGTTTTGAGTGACGCCCGGGCTGACTGTAGGCAGAAATCTCATACTGTTGAAACCCCGCTGATGCCAACAGGGCCTGCCCGGCTTCCTGAATATCCCAGAGCGTATCATCCGGCGGCAATGCCGGTGTTTTGGTGTAGAAAACCGTATTGGGCTCAATGGTCAGCTGATACCAGGAGATATGCGCTGGCTTAAGGTCAATGGCCTGCTTCAG
The DNA here is from genome assembly GCF_049310165.1 of Endozoicomonas sp. ALE010. Lineage (NCBI taxonomy): Bacteria > Pseudomonadati > Pseudomonadota > Gammaproteobacteria > Oceanospirillales > Endozoicomonadaceae > Endozoicomonas > Endozoicomonas sp. ALE010. The sequence goes on from NZ_JBLYNV010000009.1 coordinate 21,559, forward strand.
ATCGTAAAGCGCATCCTCCGGAGATTGCCCCGGTAAACCATGCATCAGATCGATATTGATATTGCTGAAGCCATGGCTGGTGATTGCGGCAATGGCCTGTCGCGCTTCATCGGCACAATGAATACGCCCGAGGGCGGCCAGCTTCTCATCCTGAAAGCTTTGTACACCTAGTGAGAGCCGGTTCACACCCGCCTCCAGATACGCCTGAAAGCGATCGTGCTCATAGGTACCGGGGTTAGCTTCCATGGTGATCTCAATATCATCCGAGAACCTTACCCGCGCCTGAAGGCCGTTAAACAGCTGCTGATAAGCGTTTGCCGTCAGCAGACTGGGAGTGCCACCGCCAATAAAAATGGAATGGATCGGGCGTCCCTGGACGCTGTCCAATTCGTTGTCGATATCATGCAGCAACGCTTTGATGTAGGCATCTTCAGGAATATCGCCGGTGATCCTGTGCGAGTTGAAATCACAATAAGGACACTTTTTCACGCACCATGGCACATGAATATAAAGACTAAGGGGAGGAAGCTTAAGCATGTTAACAGCACTGAAGCAGGCTTCAGTGTTTTCTCTCCTTGAGGCGGGCAACCAACTGCTGCAATGCCTGGGCCCGGTGGCTCAGTTGATTCTTTAACTCTGAAGGCAGTTCCGCCGCCGTACAGTGTTCTGCGGGCACCAGAAACAGGGGGTCATAGCCAAACCCGTGTTCTCCCAGGGCTTCTTCAATGATATACCCCTCCCACTGGCCATGGGCAATAACCGGGGTGGGGTCATGTTCATGACGCAGGTAAACCAGCACACAGTGAAATCGTGCGGTTCGCTCGGCCGACTTAACCCCCTGTAATCGATGCAACAGCTTCTGGTTATTATCAGCAGCGGAAGCGTCGGGTCCTGCATAACGGGCAGAGTAGATGCCCGGCTCGCCATTGAGGTAATCAACCTCAAGGCCCGAATCATCGGCAATAACCGGAAGGCCTGATATTCCGGCAGCATAGCGGGCCTTGATAATGGCATTTTCAATAAAGGTCAGGCCCGTCTCTTCCGCTTCCGGCCAGGTTGAACCGATACCAAACTCACTCTGGGGCTGCATCAGAATCCCCAGGGGCTCGAACATCTTTTGAAACTCCGCCAGCTTGCCCTGATTACCACTGGCAAGCACCACCTTGCGAATCCCCTCATTCATACTGTTTCCCACAATTTTGCACTTGACCCCTGATTAAAATGTCTGACCTGCAACACAAACAGAACTAACAGGCGACATTTTAATGGTAAAAAATCTGTTCAAAGCGAAGTGTCTCGCTTCGCGAGCTGCCCTGAGGCTTAACATCTATGGCAAATTTTAGCAGCTCTTCATCTGAAAACTTAAAATCGGCCAGATAGTAAATCGCACTGCCTTCTTTGACCTCAGAAAACTTCAGGCTGCTTTTCTGAGTCAGCAGGTTCATGGTGTGGCCACTGACCCTGCCGGTGACTGCGGTACCCAGTTCATCGGATGAAACATCACGAATGGCAATGTTGACAATACCGTACCGGCTTCCTCGACGGAGACTATATTGCTCGGCAATACCAGGCGGCACAAATGTACTGTTGAAGGCACTGAAATAGATCCGGTAGTTGCCCATTTCAATGGGTTCCTGACTCATCACCCGGGCTTCCGGAATCTGGCTGTCAGCCGTCACCGGATTAACCATCCCGACAACGCCCAACACCAGCAGGGCCAGACATGCCATCCAACGCTGAGTCATTGACGTAATACTGCGCAGCATCGCCATTATGCAATTCTCCGGTTTTTTGATTTGTTCCAGAATAACTTCATCATTTTACACAGTCCTGGAGAGGGTCGCTGCCCGCTTCCCGCCACCCACTGCCCGCAAAAGCACAAGCAATTTCGGCTTTTCGGGTAGCGGGAGGCGGGCAGCGGGGAGCGTCTGTAAAAATGTGAAACTATTTCAGGATCGTTCCCAAGTGATAAATGGCCACTTCACCCATCAGGTTTGGCCAGACACGCCCCGCAAGGCCGCTTTTATACGATTGATCCACCACCATTCGGTTCAACACCCGGTAATTTTTCTCCCGGCACAGCGCTTCAAAGTCCCTGAAGGTACAAAAGTGAATATTGGGGGTGTCATACCAGGTATAAGGCATAAACTTCGAGACCGGCATGCGACCATAGGCGGCAAGATAGAGGCGGCAGCGCCAGTGGCCGAAGTTAGGAAAAGTGACAATGCATTCCCGTCCAACCCTGAGCATCTCCTCCAGCACCAGGTGTGGGAAGTGCATCACCTGAAGTGCCTGGGTCATAATCACGGTATCGAAGCTACCATCCCTGAAGTTGCCCAGCCCGCGATCCAGGTTCTGTTCAATAACGTTTACCCCCCGCTCAATGCAGGCTTCAATATCCTGGGCATTAATTTCCAGACCATAGCCACTGACCTGCTTCTCTCGTTGAAGCTCGTGCAACAGCTGTCCATCACCACAGGCCAGGTCGAGAATCCGGCTGCCCGGGGCAACCCAGTTCCTGATAATCTCAAAATCCCCCCGGCTCATAAGCACTCCTCCGCTACCCGATGCAAATAGGCCGACAAACCTCGCACGTAGCGGGGAATATCCATCAGAAAAGCATCGTGCCCCTGGGGAGCATCCACTTCAAGATACGTCACATCCTTATCCACTTTCATCAGTGCATCGACCATCTCTCTTGAACGCTCGGGGGAGAAACGCCAGTCGGTTGAGAACGAAGCAAGAAAAAATCTGGCGGTCGCCCTGCTGAGCGCATCTGGCAGGCTGTTGTCATAGTCACTGGCCGGATCAAAGTAATCCAGTGCCCGGGTCATTAACAGATAGGTGTTGGCATCAAAGCTGCCGGAAAAACTCTCCCCCTGGTAACGAAGATAACTTTCTATCTGGAACTCAACATTGTAATCGTAACTGAAGCCGTCATTTTTCAGCTCACGACCAAACTTGGCCCCCATGGCATCATCAGACAGATAAGTGATATGCCCCACCATGCGGGCAAGCCCCAATCCCTTGCGGGGAATGTTGTTCGCTTCCAGGTAACGACCACCGGCAAACTGATCATCGGACATGATGGCCTGCCGGGCCACTTCATTAAAGGCAATATTCTGGGCCGACAGCCTGGCCGCAGAAGCAATGATAACGGCATGGCGAAGTCTTTCGGGATAGGCAATGCTCCATTGCAGTGCCTGCATCCCGCCCAGGCTCCCACCGATCACTGCTGCCCATTGGGAAATACCCAGATGGTCAGCCAGCATGACCTGGCTGTTAACCCAGTCTGCGACAGTGACCACCGGAAAGTCTGGCCCATAAGGTTTGCCGGTTTCGGGATTGATGCTGGTCGGCCCCGTACTGCCATGGCATCCCCCCAGATTATTGAGGGCGACAACAAAGAACCGGCGGGTATCGATTGGTTTTCCCGGGCCAATAAAGTTATCCCACCAACCGGGCTTGCGATCTGCCATGCTGTGATAGCCTGCCGCATGATGGTGACCACTGAGGGCATGGCAGATCAGTACCCCATTGGAGCGGGACTGATTCAGCTCACCATAGGTTTCGACCATCAGCTGAAACTTGTCCAGCTGTTCGCCACAGTTCAACGACAGGGGCTGATCAAACGGTATCGCAATGGGCGCTACGAGACCAACCGAATCGGCAGGAATCAATTCAGGCATAAACTTCCTGTATCCCTTTCCTGGCCATAGCAAATTCCCAATCCGCTTAACTTTACTTATGGTGGTTCACTATGGCGCTTCAGGCTTATTATTCATTAAAGAGCGCTCTCACACGACGAGAGCAGCAGAAATTGCAGGCAGTTTATCGTCTTCATTTTTTTTTGTCAGCTTATCCGGGATTGATGTCTGACCAGCGCCTGGCGGTGGGCCATCAGGTCCTGACGACAGGCAACTCCAAAGCCAGTTCGGTCAACGCCAGGACATGGCTCAAAAAGTAACCTTCAACCTGTCTTGAGCAAAAGTGCAGGTGTCGTTCATTAATGTATTCATCAACACTTTGGTTGTTGATCAGGGAAATATAGAAGGCCCGAATCGCCTCATCTTCAACATTCAAGGCTGAAATAATTCTGGCACAGGGCTGAGAAGTCTTGCTCATTTGGAACTCCCGAAGCGACAGGCTTCTGGGTACTTGTCTTCCTATGAAGGACTATCCTGCAATGAAACTTCATTCGGAATGGGCCCACAAGGCAACAGATTGCTCTGCTTTAAAATGCATGGCACTGATACCGATAAATTCAACTACCGGTAAATTCAACGATTATCTTGAATTAAACCTAGTATAGTCAGGCTTTACTGAAGTATTCTTAATAGCGGTAAACTCTTGTGATCAAAACCGTGATCAAAACCGATAAAAACGTGCTATCGTAACTTTCCGCAATAGTGCAAACTATTAAATACTTTTCACAGACCTCTCGGTGCAAATGTCGTTATGTCTATTGAATCCCTAGGCCAGCTTGAATCAAGACTCCAGAACCTGATTGACAAACTGGAACTGTCAAGAATGGAAGTAGAAGACCTCAGGTCTGCTAATACCCGCCTTGAAGAAGAAAATATCCAGCTTAAGCAGGAACTCAGCGCATGGGGTGACCGTGTGAGTGCTCTTTTGGGTAAGCTGGATATCGTAACAGAGGAAGAAGCCAGCGAGCAGGAAGCTGTCGCATAAAATTATGGGGCATTCATGCCCCACAATTTTATTAGTTGGTTTCGGCGTTTTCGATGGCCTCCAGGGCTTCCATCCATGCCTCTTCTATTTCCAGGGCTTGCTGTTTAAGTGCTGTTTGCCGGGTTAGCAGCTCTTTCAATTTTTCTTTGGCGGTTTCTTCGTATATCAAAGGGTCAGAGAGCCGTTCTTCAACCTGTTCAAGGGACGATTGCAGGTCTTCCAGCTGACTTTCCAGTTGCTCCGCTTTTTGCTTCAACGGCCTTAGTGCTTTTCGCCTTTCAGCCTCCTGGCGTCGTATGTCTTTCTTCTGTTGTGCGTTCTGTTGTGAAGAGCCAACCAGTTCCCCGCCATTCTCTTCGTTTCTGGCGCTTCGGGATTCATTACGTTCCTTAGAGCGAAGATGATCCAGCCATTGGCTGTAGTCATCCAGATCACCTGAATACTCTTCCATCCGGCCATCATGAACCAGATAAAGCTCGTCGGTGGTGCTGCGAATCAGGTTTCGGTCATGGGAAACCAGAATCACCGCCCCCTCAAATGACTGTAAGGCCATGGTCAGGGCCAGACGCATATCAAGATCAAGATGGTTGGTTGGCTCATCAAGCAGCAACAGGTTTGGCTTCTGCCAGCCAATGATCGCCAGAGCCAGTCTCGCTTTCTCACCACCGGAAAACCCCTGAATCGACTCCAGGGCCTTATCACCATGAAAACCAAACCCGCCAAGAAAGTTTCTCAACGTCTGCTCTTTGGCCTCCGGCGAAAGCCTTTGCAGATGAAGCAGAGGGCTGGCATTGAAATCCAGACTCTCCAGCTGGTGCTGGGCGAAGTAGCCAATGCTTAAGTGTTCTCCCAGATGGACCTTGCCCGAAATCAGTGGCAATTCCCCGGCAAGTGTTCTGATCAGGGTTGACTTACCAGCGCCATTCGCACCAAGGAGCCCGATACGGCTGCCAGGTTGAATATTGATGCTGAGTTTTAATAACGGCTTATCACCATAACCGAGCTCAGCCGTATCCAGTACCAGTAACGGTGCAGACATCTTATCGGCTTCCGGAAAGGCAAAAGAGAACGGTGAATCCACATGGGCCGCTGAAATATCTTCCAGCCTTGCCAGCGCCTTCAGGCGACTTTGAGCCTGCTTGGCTTTGGTCGCCTTGGCCCTGAAACGTTCAACAAATTTTTCCATATGAGCCCGCAGTTTCTGCTGCTTCTCAAAGGCAGCCTGCTGCTGTTGCAGTCGCTGTGCGCGCAGGTGCTCAAAAGCTGAATAGTTGCCACGGTACTGGAACAGTGTCTGATGTTCTATATGGAGTGTGTGATCCGTAATGGCATCGAGAAAATCCCGGTCATGGGAAATAACCAGCAACGTTCCCGGGTATCGCTTGAGAAAGTTTTCCAGCCAGACAATGGCATCAAGATCCAAATGGTTGGTGGGTTCATCCAGTAACATAATGTCTGACGGGCACATCAAGGTCTTGGCCAGATTCAGGCGCATCCGCCATCCACCGGAAAAGTCGCGGACATTTTTGTTCAGTACCTGGTGATTAAAGCCCAATCCATGCAGCAACTGTTCTGCCCGGGAACGGGCTGTGTAACCATCGGCACTCAGCAGTTGCTCATGGAGATCGGCCAGTTTTTCGTGCTTTCCTGCCGCTTCTGCCTCAGTAATCGCCTGCTCTATCCGGCGCAGCTCAATATCACCATCCAATACATAATCCACGGCATTTCGGTCCAGGACATCAATTTCCTGAGCCATATGCGCCAGTCCACGCCCCTTATCAAACGCGAGTTCACCTTTATCAGGTTGCAAATCTCCGGTAAGCAACGCAAGCAGGCTTGATTTGCCACACCCATTAGCACCCACAAGGCCAACGTGCTGACCGGAATGGATAATTGTTGATGCATTCTCCAGAAGGAGCTTGCCAGACCTTAAAAGGCTGATGGAATTCAATGTGATCATTGACATGGTCTAATTGTGGACGACCGATCAGGCTAATAATAAAGGAGAGGCCTATCGTGACGCCGGAAAAAACATACTGCTACCTGCAAGAGGGTATCATCGAAGCAGCAAAGACTGGGTGACGGTATAAACCGCCAGCTCAGAGAAGGCAAAAAATTCTTTGAACAAAAAGCCAAATCTTAAACACCTTGTTCAATTTATCTATAGTAACTCCCAAGAGTCGATGACCGGTAGGAAAGGATTAATTAGTGCTTTCGTTCGTTTGATTCGTGCCCAGCACCCTTGTTGCTACAGAGTTTACCGTTGCAACCGATTGCAATTGATTGACTCTCTGGTTTCTCTCCCTGCGAGCCCTATTACTTTCCCTCCGGCGTTGCCTTTGGTGCTCGGCATAAGCAGGGTCATTCTGTTGGCGCTCCCTTTGGCGCTGCCTATACTCCCTTTCACGTTCCCTTTGGCGTTGCCTTTGGTGCTCGACATAAGCAGGGTCATTCTGGTGACGCTCCCTTAGGCGCTGCCTATACTCCCTTTCACGTTCCCTTTGGCGCTCTGCGTAAGCAGGCTCATTCTGGTAACGCTCCCTTTGGCGCTGCCTATACTCCCTTTTACGTTCCCTTTCGCGCTCTGCGTAAGCGGGATCATTCCGATAACGTGCCCTTTGCAGCTCCCTTTTGCGTGCCCTTTCACGCTCGGCGTAAACAGGATCAATTTGGCTACGCGCCGCCTGGTATGTACTTTGTCGCCTCCTCTGGTACTGTGCATAAGCAGGGTCATTTTGGTAGCGCGCCCTTGCGCGTTCCCTTTGTTGCTCCCTTATGCGATCTACATAAACAAGAGCATTCTGGTTGATATCCCGCTGGGGCACTGAGTCAGGCCTGCCCTGCCCATGCTCCCCTTGGCCCGTGGTAGCTGAATTGACTAATGCTTTTGCCAAACTCGATAAATCCGTTCTGCAAAGTGGACAGGTAGTCCTATTTGCGAATTGTTTTTGTGCAATGAGAGAATTTTTAAGGCAATCAGTGTGAAAGGTGTGTTTACACACGCCAGTGACGAGAGTAGCCACATCTCTGCCGAAGGCCATCAGGCAGACAGAACATTTTTCTGCTTCCGGGCTGCTTGTCTGGATCGTGAAAGGGTTGATTCCATCAATCATGTTAAATACCCTTTTGTTTTATTCTGTTCAGACTGTATTTGCAGATTTTAGTTCCCGATACTTATTTCAAGGAAATAGCGTGTATGAATGCTATTACCGTAATAGCTATCGATCAGACTCATTTCAAATCAGGGCAAAGATCCAAAACCTATCAGCCCAGGTACTTTCATCATGAGTCATGTCCCAGCCACAGTTTTTGGGTTGGTTCCTGGTAACTGCTTTCACTGAGGTATCGGGTTTGCGAAGATTAAGTGACAACTGTCTTTCAATGCGGACAGGTAACTCAGAGGAATCGAATATCTAGAGAGGAGAAAAGAGTGAAGATACAAAAATAATAAGGGGGAATAGAATTCCCCCTTTAGAGCTTCGAGTTACCAACTATGTTACTTCTTTTTAGCAGGAGACTTTTTTGCAGCTGCTTTTCTGGCTGGAGCCTTCCGCTTGGCAGCTACTTTTTTGGCTGCTGGCTTTTTCTTAGCGGCCACTTTCTTTTTAGCTACAGGCTTCTTCTTAGCCACAACTGCCTTTTTGGCTGCTGGCTTTTTCTTGGCAGCTACTTTCTTTTTAGTGGCAGGTTTCTTCTTTGCTACTACTTTCTTCTTGGCCGCTGGTTTCTTCTTAACAGCCACTTTTTTCTTGGTTACTGTCTTTTTCTTGGCTGCCGCCTTTTTGACGGTGGCGTTCTTCTCAGTAGTTTTCTTCTTTACCGCTACCTTTTTCTTGGCAGTGGCTTTTTTAGCAGTGCTTTTTTTAGCAGTAGCTTTCTTGGCACTGGCCTTGGCCTTTTTCAAGGCTTCTTTGGCTTTTTCCAGCTTTTTCTTCAGTGCGTCGATTTCTTTTTCCCACTTTTTCACCATGTCGACCTTTTTAACGGTCTTGCTGGCAGTGGTTTTTTTAGCAGGAGCTTTTTTAGCAGCAGCCTTCCTGACAGTGCTTTTTTTAGCTGCAGTCTTCCTTGTTGCAGGCATTGGGTCGTCCCTCGTTTTAATTTAACCAATCTACTAGTAGTTAGTACATCGTAATAAAAACTGAATAATTTATATCCAGTTTTAATTCCAACATAGAGTGCTTATTCGTCATCTGCAAATTTTTTTTTAGCTTTCTCTCTGTTTTTTTTCTAATTAAATTCCATTTTCCTAAAACAGATAGATAGAAGAGGACGTGTATTTTTCATATTCATTATCTCGAAAAACACTTTAAATAAGGCACTTTTTCATTACACAACCCTCGTCCGGGGTTGCCAAAAAAACAAATTTACTAAATGATAGGGCTCAGAGTTACCTGTACTGAAAAGACTGTGCCAAAACGCAGGATACAAATTTATCAGAAAGAGTGTAAATATGATCTTCAAAGCGCTTGCCAGCGTTACCCTGTTCTCTTACTCACTGTGTTCATTTGCCGCTCTGGAAACAGACAATGACAAATTAAGCTATAGCCTCGGAGTGTCCATGGCAGAGCAACTGAAACAATTTGATGGGATCAATGTTAACGCCGTTATCCAGGGGGTAGAGGATAATCTTGGCAACCAGGTTTTACAGCTGTCACAGGATGAAGTCACCTACTTTATAGATTTAGCGCAGGTGCAAAAGAAAAACCTCGAACAGGTTCAGTACCAGGCAGCAGCGCATGAGAGCCTGGAAAAAAGCCAGCTTTTTATGACAGAAAACAGCAAAAAACCAGGCATTGTTGTGCTGGAAAGCGGTTTGCAGTACCGGGTACTGACAAAAGGTACTGGCATCAAGCCATCCCTTACTGATCATGTAACCGTTCACTATGAAGGCCGCCGGATAGACGGAACCCTTTTCGAAAGCTCATACACTCGAAACCAACCCGCCACTTTCCAGTTAAACCGGGTTATCGCGGGCTGGACAGAAGGAATACAGAAAATGCCTGAAGGTTCTACCTGGGAGCTTTTTATTCCCTCGACTCTGGCCTACGGCTCCAGCGGTATTCCCGGAATCATCGGACCTAATGAGGCAATTATTTTCAAGGTAGAACTCAGGGATGTGAACAAAAGCAGTTAAAAATGAAATGAGGACAAAGCGACTGTATGGTCTGAATACAGTTTGTCCTCATCTGATCTGAACATCATGATCCCGTGAGCCTTTCCCGGTGGGATTCATGCAGAGTTTCTATCATTTTATCTTCAAGACTGAAACGTTCTGCCAGCGTTTCACCTAATTCCGATACAGCGCCCTGGAGTTTTTGCAGAGAGCTGATTGATTCACAACTGTCATTAAATTTCAGACATCTTGAGGTATTCTCTTCAAGCTTTGGCAGCACCGTATGAGCCAGTTCAACGCCCCCATCATTAAATTCCCGGGCTTCCTGAATCAACTGCTCGTAAACCTCAAAGTGACCAGCTGACGCATAATCCACCAGAATCTGGCACAGTTCCTTTAATTTACTGACTACCGGACGCTTGTCATCATCAAATTGATCCATTCCATTGATGGAGCAGTAAAGGACGATCAGCTCCTGACGCTCGTTGAGCCAGCGATCAATAATTTCTGATACACCTCCCCAACGTTCTTTAGCCGTTTGGCAACCCTCCAGCATGATAGACAGTTCCTCTTTAACAATTAGATCTCTTCTGCGTGAATGGGGACCTCGTAAGCGCCTTTGTCAGGCAGCTCAGATGCTAGGTTATGACAGTGAATTTTTTGCGGCAAGCGTTTATTTTTCAAAACACAACACAATTTAAATTGCAAGTTTTGCAGGAACGTTATGAATCCAATGGTTTCAGGGAGTTTTCATGGTAGTCCAACAACTTTTTCAACTAAAAAAAAACCATTTAATTAAAAAAAATTATTTTAATTTCCAGATTCTGATACTAGTTCAGATACTGCTGGCAGTATCCTGATTTCATCCAGATAAAAGCAACTTTCCAAAGTCTGATTTAAAGATGGAGCCGGGTACTGTCTATTAATTTCTGCCACCCTCACTGCCACGCTCTAATCTCAGACATTCGCCAGAGAGTCCTTTCCACCGGCGACTGACTAAAGGCAATGGTTCAGGAACTATTCTGCTGCCTTATATTCCTGCAGGAACGTATCAAAGTCACGGCTATCATTGTTTTCTGTTGCCAGCTGATCAGCAACAGAGCGCTGGGCAAGCTGTTCAAAGTAGGCTATTCGTTCATCGCTCAGATCGTGCTCAGAGAAGCGTTTGGAGTGCTTTTCCGATAAAGACATCATCAACTCAAGATAACCGGAATCTCCGGTTTCAAGGGTATTAAGCACCTGCGCAGAAGGGGTTAAAGCGGCATCTTTCAGCTTTTCTCTTTGCGCACACAGGCTCTCAACAAACGTTGATGATTCGTTTGCCTGGTCAAGAATCTCAGCAATGGGAGACATGTCATCCAGCAGCTGTAGCCCCCAGCTCTGGAGCAGGACAGGCTGCCCTTGCTGTCTTAACTCGACACCCGGGCGGCGGCCTTCTGTAACCGCTGTTTTGAAATTATTGCTGACCTCATCACACTCATCGGCATGAATAGGATTGCTGTTCTGCAACGAACAGTAGACCAGGAAAACATCCAGAAAATGGGCATCCTGCTCACTCAGTCCCATTGGTTCAAAGGGGTTGATATCAAGGCAACGTACCTCAACATATTCAACGCCTTCGTTGCGCAGGGCGGTCACTGGTTTTTCACCGGAACGGGCAATCCGCTTGGGGCGAATGGTGCTGTAATATTCATTCTCTATCTGCAACAGGTTGGTATTCAGTTGCAGGTATTTACCGTCTTGTTTCAGACCAATGGCTTCATAGGGAGGGTATGGTGTGCGAATGGCGCTGGAAAGGCTGTCCACGTACTCTTCCAGTGTGTTGTAACAAATTTTCAGGGAAGACTGGGCGTGATTGCTGTACCCCATATCGCTCATACGTAACGACGTCGCATAAGGAAGAAAAAGCGAGTCTTTATCCAGCGCCTGCAGGCCTGACTGAACCCCGCTATCGGCAAAAAAACTTCGGCTAACGGCTGGAGAGGCCCCAAACAGGTACATTAGCAGCCACGAGTAACGCAGAAAATTCCGGATCAGGGAAAAATAACCCGCTGACCTGAAGTCCTGAGCGCTGATCTCCTCTTGTCCGGAGGACTGCTGTAACAGGGCCCAGAACTCTTCTGGCATAGAGAAGTTGTAGTGAATACCGGCAATGGTTTGCATTGGCTTGCCATAGCGATGCCAGAGCCCTTCACGATAAACACTTTTCATTACCCCGATATTGGAACTCCCATACTGCGCGATAGGAATACTGTCATCCCCTTCCAGCAGCGGCGGCATACTGCCGGCCCAGAGGAACTCTGTTGCCATATTCTGGCAGGTATACTGGTGCAGCTGCTCCAGAAAGGAGAGCGTATCGCTGATGCGGCTGTGCACCGGTGTTATGAATTCAAGCAATGCTTCAGAATAGTCAGTGGTGATATAAGGGTGGGTTAATGCACGCCCCAGTTTCTCAGGATGATTTTTCCGGGAAAGACGGGCATCTGAGGTAACCCTGAGACTTTCACGCTCAATACCATGGCAGATGCCATGAAGAACTGAATGGTTAGCACTGGACTGGAAAAGCTCCAGACGATCCTGATACTCAGTAGCCAAGGTACAGATCCAATAATAATTATCTATAACATTCGTTCAGAGAGATGATTCTAATTGGCAACACGGATACCCGCGACCACGACACCATGAACGAACTCTCATAAGTACTCAGCTTCAAACCGGGCAAGACAACCTGAATGAGCCTGATAAAATAGCAATCAGCTTAGCAGCTGACCACCGCCTGAGGTTGTCGCAAAAGACAGATCAACGGCATTTTCCGAAACTGCGAAGGGTAATCATTCCTGGCATATTACGTTTTGGCCCGGGAGCCTGTGCGACAGCCTCGTCCTGTCGTCCATATAATACCAGCCTGAATTGTCTAAATCCCCTAAAAAAAGCCAGACAAAGGCTTGTCTGGCTCTTTCGTTGGCAGGCAAACATCGCCGTTAACAGTGTCTTTGCAGACACTGTCAAAACCGGCTTTTTCTCTGAGTTTGTTTACTTGCGAAGTTGTTTCGCATTGGCAAACAAGTCGGCAAAAGTACCACCTGAATCCTGCTTTTTACCACGATTTCCGGACTGACCGGCTTTCTGTGGCTTGCTGCGAGCTGCAGGCTTTTCGGTTCTGGCTTGCCGTGGTTGCTGGCGAGCTTCAGCACGCTCTTCGGCCTTATCCGACATCCGCATGGAAAGTCCGATACGCTTACGTGCAACGTCCACTTCCATGACTTTGACCTTAACGATATCGCCAGCTTTTACCACTTCACGGGGATCTTTAACGAAGTTTTCAGACAACGCGGAGATATGCACCAGACCATCCTGATGGACGCCAACATCCACAAACGCACCAAAGTTTGTGACGTTGGTGACCACGCCTTCCAGTTCCATATTCAGCTTCAGATCGCGGATATCTTCAATGCCATCCTTGAATTCGGCGGCTTTGAAATCCGGACGCGGGTCACGACCAGGCTTATCCAGCTCACTGATGATGTCAGTAACGGTGGGCAGACCAAAGGTTTCGTCGGTAAAGTCCGCCGCATTCAGGCCCTTTAAGAAAGCCGAGTCCCCGATCAGGGCTCGCACATCCCGGCTTGACTGGTTGGCAATCTTCTCTACCACTGGATACGCCTCAGGGTGCACGGCAGAACTGTCCAGAGGGTTATCACCATTCATTACTCTCAGGAAGCCTGCGGCCTGCTCGAAGGTTTTAGCACCAAACCGGGCCACTTTCTGCAGGTCCTTACGACTTCTGAAGGTACCATTTTCATTGCGATAGGCAACGATGTTGTCGGCCAGAGTTCGGTTAAGGCCCGATACGCGTGCCAGCAGGGCGCTGGAAGCGGTATTAAGATCAACACCTACCGCGTTTACACAGTCCTCAACTACCGCTTCCAGAGAGCGGGACAGATTGATCTGGCTGACATCATGCTGGTACTGGCCCACCCCGATGGATTTCGGCTCAATCTTAACCAGTTCGGCCAGAGGGTCCTGTAAACGACGGGCGATGGATACGGCACCACGGATAGAAACATCCAGGTCCGGGAATTCACGGGCAGCCAGTTCAGATGCAGAGTACACGGATGCACCGGCTTCGCTGACCACAATTTTGGTCAGGCCCAGTTTTGGATAGCTGCGCATCAGTTCAGCAGCCAGACGGTCCGTTTCACGGGATGCCGTGCCATTACCGATACTGACCAACTCAACCTGATGGGTCAGACAGAGGGTGGCCAGAGTGCCAAGGGCCTCCTTCCATTTCTTCTGGGGAGCATGGGGGTAAATAGTCGTATGCTCGACCAATTTACCCGTACCATCCACCACGGCAACCTTCACACCGGTTCTCAAGCCCGGATCCAGACCCAGGGTTGGCCTGAGGCCAGCAGGTGCCGCCAGCAGCAAGTCTTTCAGGTTCTTGGCAAAGACCTTGATGGCTTCATCTTCAGAATTTTCGCGGATGCGAGTCATTAACTCGGTTTCCAACTGAGACAGCAACTTAACCCGCCAGGTCCAGCGCACCACATCCTTCAACCAGTCATCTGCCGCCCGGCCTTTATGCTCAACCTTCCAGAAATCAGCCACCAGCTTTTCACAGGGATGGGTTTCACGACGGTCTTCCGGCTCATTGGCGAGGCGGATGTTAGCCTGCAATACCCCTTCATTTCGCCCACGGAAGATGGCCAGCGCCCGATGGGACGGAGCAGTTTTCAGTGGCTCATCGTGCTCAAAGTAATCGCGGAACTTGGCACCTTCCTCTTCTTTACCCTCAACGCCACGACTGCTCAGGATGCCTTCATCCCATAGCAGCTCACGCAGCTGACCCAGCAGTTCGGCATCCTCGCTGAAACGTTCCATCAGGATATAGCGGGCACCTTCCAGAGCTGCCTTGATATCCTCTACGCCCTTATCTGCGTCAACAAAAGCCGCTGCTTCCACCTCAGGCGCTTTTTCCGGGGTATCGAACAGCAGATCGGCCAGAGGCTCCAGACCCGCCTCACGGGCAATCTGAGCCTTGGTACGGCGTTTGGGCTTGTAGGGAAGATAAAGGTCTTCCAGGCGGGTTTTGGTCTCTGCGGAGCGGATATCTTTTTCCAGTTCAGGCGTCAGCTTGTCCTGTTCGGTAATGCTCTTGAGAATGGCTTCACGGCGCTCTTCCAGCTCTCGCAGATAACGAAGACGTTCTTCCAGCGTTCTCAGCTGAGTATCGTCCAGACCTCCGGTGACCTCTTTTCGATAACGGGCAATGAAAGGCACCGTAGAGCCATCATCAAGCAGCTGTACAGCACTGGTGACCTGTTCAGGTCTGGCACCCAACTCATCAGCTATACGCTGGGAGATACTCTGCATAAAACACACTCATCATGGGAATCAAAACAATAGGACAGTTTCCAGAAAATGCTCAGAAACAGCACCATTTCTGCATCCAGCCGGTAATCAATGTCTATCTTTACCTGAAAAATTCAAGCCATAAAGACACGCTAATGACCACAGAAAACCCGGAATTATAACGAAACTGAACCATTTGTATGCAAACAAACCTTCAGAGTACCGGAAAATGCCTAAGGCAGGAACTTTTTCCCTGTTTACTGATCTACAGCTCAAATACTGATGACTCAGACAGGCAACAGCATGACGAGTCAAATATCCATTGGATGCTACTGATCAATGGTCCTGTAAATTCACTTTGCGGCAATATACCGGAGTTATTATGGAACCATCAGCACAGAGTCACTTCAGCGGTTCGCTTGGTAACGCCACCCCAAGGAATTTGGCAAAAGACCAACAGGCATTAATTAACGGTCTGGAGCCAGTATCCAGGTTAGTGGCTAAATTTAACAAAAGTATTTCAGAAGTCCCCAAACAGACTCAATCGCTCAAACGGTTGAAACTGGATTTACCACCCGGATGGGTGGCCATCACAGATACAGATATTGGTGATCGTAAACCGAACATTGTCAGGCTGAATTTTTCCACCAGTTATGTTTCACCAGACGCCAGTGTGGCCGATGCATCGCAACCCCATGAACAGCCCCATACCGGGATGATACCGGGCGATAGTCGTATTGAGCCTGGCTCTGTTACCCCCCGGAAGAGTGACATTTTTCAATGCCGGACAAATCGTCTTGAATTCAAACTGAAGGCCAGCTTTGGTTGTTATATTCAGGAGGTCAGTATCAGCCCAACGGGTAAGAATCTGTTAATCACGGGTTGCGACAGCTTAAGAGATTTCAGTCTGAGAACCTGGCGACAAGATCCGGATGGCAACTGGTCGAAGAACGGGAAGATCGAGGGTTCCCAAAAGATTTTTGGTCAGCTAAACCCGTCAGAAGATACGCTTCTGAGCCTCTGTGACGATGGCGATGTCAAAGTGAGTAAGCTGAATAATGATGGCTGTTGGGAGGAGGTGGCGGCACTTGCACACAACCCACTTGAAAAAAACCATCCGCCAGTGACTGCAAGTTTCAGCCCGTTGCATGATAAAATTGTGACCTTCGACCCAAGGAATCTCAAAATCAACGTACTGCGTCTGGACAGTAACGGCCGGTGGACCCGACAACGCCAGCCATTAGAGATCATTTGCGCCATGCAAACTGAGCTTAAGAAACCGCCCTTCAAGACCACGAACAATTATTTACTGACCCTCAATAACAACAGATCAGCGACCATCTGGGGCTTTAACGATGAGAACAACTGTCTTAAGGTGAAAACGGTCATGCATAGCCACGTGGAACTCAAAGCTGCCCTCCTGAGCAGTGATGAGCAGCATGCACTGACCAGAGACACAGCCAAAAACGTTATAATCTCCGGTTATGACAATAACGGTGACTGGGTAGATAAAAAAACGATTCCGGGTTGCAATTATGTCGACTTCAGCCCCTCCGGATGTAAATTACTGGCCTATCTCAATCGTGGTGCTTTTATACTCTGTAACTGCAACCGTAATGATGACACTTTGGATAAAGGTCAGTGCTTCAGGCACATCGGCAGTGACACAGCCATCTTCAGCCCCTTCGAGAATTTTCTCCTGAGCTACGGCAAGCAAACCAGTGACGTTTGCATTTGGGGTGATGACGGGGAAGGCAACCTGATTAACAAGGCATGGATACGTCATCAGGGAGCCATCGACAACGCTGCCTTCAACCATCAGGAGGACAGTGTACTGACCAGCAGCCTTAATGATAACACGGTGAAAATCCAGAGCCTCGACAGCCAGGGCCAATGGCAGGAACAGCTGGTGGTTCAACTTGAAGGCAGAGTCGATGACAGCCGGTTTTCACCCTCAGGGCGTATGGCCTGTGCCCTTCACTTTACCACAGACTCTGAATCCTACATCCTTTGGCGCAATGACGATGGCAAGTGGATCAAACATGCTGTGACCATCCCTGATGGCTATGGCCTCAGAGGTGCCGAATTTAATGGGACAGATAACCGCTTTCTGACCTATGGCAGCAAAGACATTCAGCAGGATCATCACAAGCCGGGTTTTGTGCAACTCTGGTGCAAGGGTGATGATGGTGAATGGATAGATGAAGAACTGATAATCTTGGATCATCGCGTTAGAGGGGCCAAATTTAGCCCCGATGGTGATTATTTAATAATTCACTGCGCCAATGATCTAACGTGCCTCATACCGAAAGGATCTACTGCGCTGCTCTGGAAAATTCCTGCCAGAGAGAGACAATCTTAAACAGCCCCGACGAGGGAGTATAAGTAGTTGGCCAAATGGAATCGTATATTTCTGGCTAAGTGGGCAGTTGCTATGCAAGGCGCAACGTAGGGAGCATAGCCGTAGCTATGTGACCGGAGTTGCAACGCCGCAGAGTGACTGACAACTTAGTCAGAAATATATGATTTCATTTGGTTAACTACTTATCACCCAGGACGGGGAGATTATTGCCCCGTCCTTCCCACGGAACTGTATACCTATCAGCCCAGTGATGGACCGGCAGCTACCAGCGCCTTACCTTCTTCGTTATCGGTAAACTTAACAAAGTTGGTGATAAATCGATCCGCCAGGTCGTGTGCCTTACGCTCCCATTCTGCCGGGTCCTCATAGGTATCCTGAGGGTTCAGAATACTGCCATCAACGCCAGCAACACTTTGCGGTACATGCAATCCGAAGAAAGGCAGCGTTTTGGTTTCGGCCTTATCGATAGAGCCATCCAGAATGGCGTCAATGATCGCCCGGGTTGCCTTGATGGAGATGCGTTTGCCGGTACCATTCCATCCCGTATTTACCAGATAAGCGTTAGCGCCATGGGCTTCCATCTTCTTAACCAGCTCTTCAGCATACCTGGTTGGGTGCAGTGACAAGAAGGCAGCACCGAAGCAAGAAGAGAACGTCGGTGTTGGCTCCGTGATACCACGCTCAGTGCCCGCCAGTTTCGCGGTAAAACCGGAGAGGAAGTGGTACTTGGTCTGCTCAGGGGTCAGACGGGCGACCGGCGGTAAAACACCAAAAGCATCGGCAGTCAGGAAGATCACTTTTTTGGCGTGACCAGCCTTGGAAACCGGCTTAACAATGTTATCGATATGATACAGCGGATAGGAAACCCGGGTATTTTCGGTTTTTGAGCCATCATCAAAGTCAATGTTACCCTGGGCATCAACGCTTACGTTTTCCAGCAACGCGTCACGACGAATGGCGTGGAAAATCTCAGGCTCATTTTCTTCTCTCAGGTTAATGGTCTTGGCATAACAGCCGCCTTCAAAGTTGAACACGCCATCATCATCCCAGCCATGTTCATCATCACCGATCAAGGCACGCTTGGGATCGGCAGAGAGTGTGGTTTTCCCCGTTCCGGACAGGCCAAAGAAAATGGCAGTATCACCCTGCTCACCCACATTGGCAGAACAGTGCATGGACGCTATGCCTCTGAGCGGCAGAAGGTAGTTCATAATGGAGAACATCCCTTTCTTCATTTCACCGCCATACCAGGTACCACCAATCACCTGGATCCGCTCCGTGAGATTGAATGCCACAAAGTTTTCCGAGTTGAGACCGTGCTCCTGCCATTTCGGGTTGGTGCATTTGGCACCGTTCATGACAATAAAGTCCGGTTTAAAGCCCTGCAGCTCATCTTCGCCGGGCCGGATAAACATGTTCTTGACGAAGTGAGCCTGCCATGCCACTTCGGTCACAAAACGCACACTCAGGCGTGTTTCAGGATTAGCGCCACAAAAACCGTCAATAATGAACAGACGCTTGCCGGACAGTTGATTGGTTACCAGTGATTTAAGATCTGCCCAGACTTCTTCAGTAATTGCCTTGTTATCATTTTTACCCTGGTCTGACCACCAGATGGTATCCCGGGTTGTATCGTCTTTGACGATGTATTTGTCCTTCGGAGAACGGCCAGTGAAGATACCGGTATCCACCGACACTGCCCCCATTTCAGTAACTACCCCTTGTTCATAACCTTCCAGCTCCGGACGGGTCTCTTCCTCAAACAGCGTTTCATAAGAAGGGTTATAAACCACATCAATGACATCCTTGATTCCGACAGCAGCCAGAGCTTCCTTTACGTTTACATGGGCCATGCAAAGTTCTCCTAAGGCAATACGCTCAACTTAACGTTTTGTGTTGTTAGATTATGGTAATTTTTGTGACGTGCTATGATAGGGTATTGGATCTATTATTGAAATATAACTCTGGAATTACAGGTTATAGACCCCCTCATCACGCCTCTTGGTTAATTGAGTCTGGTAAAAACGTTAAACCTTTGTCGGCTTAAAAGTATTGCCCCGAGTCAAATTTATCATCAGTCACTGGAAGAAAATACAGACGAATACTGTCGCCTTTTACTCTGACTGGCCAGAAATTCAATGGAATTCCTGACCGGATCGGAAGGAGAGGAATCAGAAAACTTCAGTGAAGTTGTGGTTTTTCGTTAAAGATTGAATCGATGTCATCTTTACCAAAGACATATTGGTGATTGCAGAACTGGCAGTCCATCGCCACCTGACCTTCTTCTTCAATAATTGACTCAATTTCTTTGCGATCCAGAGTGCTGATGATTTTTGCACTTCTTTCCTGAGAACAGGTGCAGACGAAACGAACAGGCTCCTTGTCAAAAATACGGACAGTTTCTTCATGAAACAGTCTGACCAGCAGTGTTTCATGATCCAGCTCCAGCAGCTCAGCATCTTGAGTGGTTTCAGCAAGAGCCATCATGCGCTGCCAGGATTCAGCGCGAATGTCCTCGGAAAGCTCAACACTGGCGGGCAGAGCCTGCAACAGAAAACCGCCACAGGTTTGGCCATCACAGGCCAGCCACAGGCGAGTCTGCAACTGCACGGATTGCGTAAAATAGTCTTCAAGACTGGCTGACAGCGTTTCCTTTTCCAGGGGAACAATGCCCTGGTAACGCTTACCTTTGACCGGGTCCACGGTAATCAACAGGCTTGCCTTGCCCAGAAGCTCCTGAAGCGTTCCCTCAGAAAGATCATCCTTGAATTGTGCAACCGCTCTGAACGACCGCTGGTCGGTACATTCCACCATAAGCAAAGTCAATGGCCCGTCACCTCTGGCCTGAAGGGTAAGCAGCCCCTCAAATTTCAGTGTTGTACTCAACAGAAGGGCAGAGGCCACCAACTCCCCCAGCAGGCGTCTGACCACCTCGGGATAATTATGGGCAGCCAGGGCATCAACATAACTGTGGTTAAGGGAAACAATTTCACCGCGAATATCGGTATTTTCAAAGATAAAGCGTTGTACTGCATTATCAGTTCTGCTCATGAGCAACATTCCGTTTCGGGCTTATCAGAAAACTGACGACAGCATAATAAGATGTTAACCAACTACTTAACTACCGACCAAGCACAGGCAAGCCACTGATTTACTAAAACACATAAAATTGGAAGCGGCGTATTATATTACGATTCAGACAAAAACACTTCGCCCTGTTTATAGCTTCTCTTTCTAAATCGTTGTTTGGGTATAATCCAGGGAGGCCAGCTTGAGCTGGGAAAGGACATATCAGAAAGGTCAGGTGCTTAATAACACAGTATCTACATCACCCCATTTCACACCTTCCAAGCCAAAGATGAAGCATGGGCAGCTGATCCAGCCCAAACGCCATAGGTGTCGACACTCGCAATAATCCTCCTGTAGAAGGCTGACCGATTAGAAAATACGACGTTTTCTAACCATCCAGATGCCAGCTTTTCGGGATAGAAAATTCCACATTTTCCAGTAGCCTGCCCACCGCCGCCAGAACACGGTAACGGGCATAGGTTTCCTGATAGATGGCGGACGTTAAACTGTTGCTTGACTGAAATAATTCATTTTCGCTGTCCAGCAAGTCCAGCAGTGTCCGCTTACCAATGTTAAATTGCTCCCGGTATGCCGCAACCGTATCCCGGCTGGCATCTTCATGAAGCAATAAATACTCACGTTGTGCGCCAATAAACTGCAGAGCCGCCCAGCTGATACGCATTGTTTCTTCGACATTTCTCATGACCCTGGCTTTCTCGGAGCGCCGCTCTTCTGCCTGATGGGCACTCTCCAGCAAGCGAGCCTGATCACCGCCGCCACGGAATAAGTTGTAGCGAAGCCGAACCATGGCGACCGTATCACCATAATCACCCAGCTGGCCATCGGCATTGCGCCTCCAGCTTTGGTCTAACTCAGCATCCAGTGATGGCAGATAACTGCTTTTACGGGAAGAGTATGCGTGTTCCGATGATTCAACATCCATTTCAGCAGCTTTGACATTGGGGTGATCCTGCCTGCTGTTTTTAATGGCATTTTGCAAATCTTCTGGCAAATCAAGATGTGCAAAGCCGGGAAACTCCAAATCACCGGGACTATGCCCGACCAGGGCACGGTACTCACTTTCAGCATCCATCAGATTATTTCTGGCACTGATGAGATTGGCATTTGCTCTTGCCCGCCGCCCCTCTACCTGAATCAAATCAGAGCTTCGGGCCACCCCCTGACGGGCACGACGCTCAATCTGATCAAAAATTTCGTGATGAATGTCCAGGTTTTCTTCTGCCAGTTCCACCAGGTCACGACGCTCAAGCACTTTGAGATAGACATTGATAACCTGCAGCGCCAGATCTTCCAGTGTAGAGTAGAGTCGCCAGTGCTCCGCCTCAGCACCTTTACGGGCACCCTTCACGTTGTACCAGGTATTAAAACCGGCAAAGAGGTTCTGTTTCAGAGAAAATGAAGCTTCCTTGCGGGTGAGCTTGTCCCCATCGGTATCTGGACTGGTATCCTTTTGCTGTCTGCCGATACCGGCCGCAAGATCAATCGTTGGCCAGAAATCGGCAGCGACAGCATCGATATTTTTTCTCTCAGCCTTTAGACGGCTAAGAGCGACTTTTGCCTGAGGGTTTGAACGCAGAGCCTGGCCCAGTGCTTCTTCCAGAGATTCAGCTGAGACGTCAGCATTCCATCCAAGCAGGCCAGAAAACACGCTGATCAGCAGAAATTGAAAACGGTTCATGGAGGTCCCTGTCTCTTTCGCACGGAGATTTATTATCTAGATACATCGCCATGAACCGTGGGGACTTTACAGTTGGTTGGAAAAATCGTGACTTGTAACCATTACGTTTCTGGTCAGCAATGACCAACTTATGATAAAAAAGGATATTAAACGGTCCAGATATCCGGTTAAAACAGAATTAAGCCACTGGGAACGGACCAACAAGAAAAGAATGGCAGCGAACCATTGTCGCTTCTTCTGCGGATTGCCAGGGGTAAAACATGCAAGGTAGCGGAACAGACCTCAAGGTCATGATCATCGATGACAGCAAGACGATTCGTCGTACAGCTGAAACACTTCTAACCAAGGCGGGTTGCCAGGTGGTTACCGCCACCGATGGCTTTGACGCCTTGGCAAAAATCGCCGAGTCCGAACCGGACATCATCTTTGTCGATATCATGATGCCTCGTCTGGACGGCTATCAAACCTGTGCGCTGATTAAAAATAACAACGCATTTAAACAGATTCCCGTCATCATGCTCTCCAGTAAGGACGGTCTCTTCGACCGTGCCAGAGGACGAATTGCCGGTTCAGATTACTACCTGACCAAGCCATTCAGCCGTGATGAACTGTTCACAACGATTCGGGAACACTGCCCTGACTATGCTCTGGCCGTTTAACCGTACGTAAATGGGAAGCCCATGACGACGTCTCTGTCAATGAGACCCGGAAGGGCTCAGAAAATAAATAAAAGCAAGTAAGCAAGTTTGGTGCGGCCCTTATTCAGGCCAAAACACCCGGGGGATTTATGGCTAAGGTATTAATTGTTGACGACTCACCAACCGAACTGTACCAGCTGAGCGCAATGCTCGAGAAACATGGTCATACCGTAATGACGGCTGACAACGGTGCCGATGGTGTCGCCCTCTGCCGGGCAGAGCAGCCTGATGCGGTATTAATGGATATCGTCATGCCCGGCCTGAACGGCTTTCAAGCCACCCGACAACTCTCCAAAGATGGCAGTACTGGACACATTCCGGTCATTATTGTCACCACCAAAGATCAGGAAACGGATCGCGTCTGGGGCATGCGACAGGGAGCCAGAAACTATCTGACCAAGCCCATTAAGGAAACCCTGCTTCTGGAAACGCTGAACGAAGTCCTGAGTGATGCTGCGGCCTGAATCAGGCCCGGCTACTCCGAAAAACCCTTTCGGACACGAGGGCTATCCCGCATTCGTCACGGTCAATTGTCAAGGGAACAATGAAGGAAAGGAGTACTATGAGCAACTCCAGTCATCCGTTCGACTATCTGGAGACACTTGAGCAAAGTGCTTCCCTGTACAGTGCTCAAATCCCGATAGAGCAAACTGATCTGAGCTACTGGAAGGGTGTCAGCTTTGTGCTGGACGGCCAGCATTATATGGTTCAGGTTGGTTCAATATCTGAGATTCTTCCCGTTCCCCAGACAACGCCATTGCCCGGTGTGCAACGATGGGTCAGGGGATTAGCGAATGTCCGGGGACGTCTGATACCCGTCGTCAGCCTGGGCGACTTTCTGAAAGGTAACCAGGCCAGTTATGTTGCCAGTCAACCCAATCATAACAACCGGATACTTGTTATCGAGAAGAAAGACATTTCCGTTGGCCTTATCGTTGATGAAGTAAAAGGTATGCAGCAGTTTACCGTCGGCAGCCACGCAGATGAGATACCGGCGACCATTCCGGAAAATATTCATCCATTTACCCAGGGCTCCTATATCAAAGATCAACACTATGTCGTATTCAGTGTTGAGGGACTCGTTACCAACGAGCGTTTTCTAAAGGCCGCCAGTGAATAAACAGGATTTGATTTCACATCAGAAATCGGGGAATAAACCATGAAAGGCAATCAAGCGAATACGGGACAGGGAAGCAAGGCTAACAGAGCCACGATCGCTTCGATCACCATGCTGGTGCTGTCCCTGTCAGTGATGACAGGTGCATTTATCTATAATGACCAGCAGTCCCAGCTGCTGCACACCCATGAAACCAATGCCAGTGAGCTTCGGGTCCTTTCCCAGCAGATTGCCAAAAACGCCTCAGAAGCGGCCTCCGGTAAAGAAGAAGCCTTTCCCCTGCTGAAAGAAGCAACAGCGATGTTTGGCCAATATATTGATGAGCTGAACCGTGCCAGCCTTTCTGTTATTCCCTTTATTGACACATCCAACAGTGCTACTGCCCAGCAAATTGAAGCCCTGGATTCTTCATG
The DNA here is from genome assembly GCF_049310165.1 of Endozoicomonas sp. ALE010. NCBI lineage: Bacteria > Pseudomonadati > Pseudomonadota > Gammaproteobacteria > Oceanospirillales > Endozoicomonadaceae > Endozoicomonas > Endozoicomonas sp. ALE010. The sequence continues at coordinate 46,080 of NZ_JBLYNV010000009.1, forward strand.
GTCTGAAATGAAGGTAGAAGCCGACAGTATTCTCGCGGCACAAGACACCGTACTGTCTCTGCATGAAGTTGCTACCACACTGAGTGAAACCATTCCCCAACTGCAAATTGAATACGACGAGGTGGTAGAAATCCTTCTGGATAATAATGCACCCTCCGACCAGATTGCCATGGCTCAGCGCCAGCCCTGGCTGGCAGAGCGTATTATCCGGAGTGTTGCCAAGGTTCTGGAAGGTGGCGAAGACTCCATCATGGCGGCTGACAGCTTTGGCCGTGATGCCAAGCTCTTCGGTCGGGTACTGCAGGGTATGCTGGAAGGTAACCTTGCCATGCGCATCAGTCAGGTGACCGATGATGAGGCCGTTGACCGTCTTATGGAGATCTCTGACCTGTTTGAATTCGTCGATGGCAGTGTTGATGAGATTCTGGAAACCTCTCCTGAGCTGTTCCAGGTACGCGCCGCCTCCGACACTATCTTCACCGATTCACAACAACTGCTGCAGCAAACATCGGTGCTGGCAGATACCCTGTCCACGTCCACTATTGAACAGAAGGCACTGGAGCTGGCCATCATGGCTTCCGGAGGCCTTTCCCTGCTGTTTATCCTGCTCACCGCCATGTCCATCATTATGGATACCCGCCGTCGTCTGGAAGAAACCAAAACCCAGAGCGAGGCGACCAGAGCCCAGAACGCTGCTAACCAGCAGGCCATTCTGCGACTTCTGGATGAAATGGCGGATCTGGCAGACGGTGACTTGACGGTTAAAGCCAGTGTTACCGAAGACTTTACCGGTGCCATTGCCGACTCCATTAACTTCTCCATTGAACAACTGCGCGCCCTGGTTAACACCATCAACCAGACGGCCGTCAAGGTTGACGCAGCCGCCCAGGAAACACAGGCAACCGCCCGACTGCTGGCCGAAGCTTCCGACCACCAGGCCCAGGAAATCGGCGCTACAACCCAGTCCGTGAACCAGATGGCCGAGTCCATTGATAAAGTCTCCAGCGGAGCCTCCGACTCCGCAGATGTGGCCGAGCGCTCGGTACAGATCGCGGCTAACGGTGGGTTGGTGGTACGAAATACCATCGATGGCATGACCACTATCCGTGAACAGATTCAGGATACCTCCAAGCGTATTAAACGACTGGGTGAGTCCTCTCAGGAAATCGGTGACATTATCTCACTGATCAACGAGATCGCCGACCAGACCAACATTCTGTCCCTGAATGCCGCTATCCAGGCATCCATGGCCGGTGAGGCAGGCCGGGGCTTTGCCGTGGTTGCCGACGAGGTGCAACGTCTGGCAGAACGGGTATCGGCAGCCACCAAACAGGTCGAAGCGCTGGTATCAACCATCCAGACTGACACCAACGAAGCGGTCATTTCCATGGAACAGACCACCTCTGAAGTGGTACACGGAGCCCGTCTGGCGCAGGATGCCGGTGTGGCACTGGAAGAGATCGAGCAGGTGTCCAACAGCCTGTCAGGCCTGATTCGGAACATTTCTGAAACCGCAAAAGTCCAGGCACAGTCAGCCTCACAGATCTCCAGCCGCATGGTGGCCATCCGGGATATTTCGATTCAAACCTCCTCAGGTACCAAGGCAACCGCTCAATCCATCGGTGATCTGGCCGGTATGGCCATGGAGATGCGTCAGTCGGTTACGGGTTTCAAACTGCCTGAAACCTCAGAGTCCTGACACTGACTCTGCAAGAGACGAGAGTATGACAACAAGCATAATGCCCGCCGCTCGGGCGCTCTTGTTAAACAGAGCGTTAAAAAGAGCGCATACGACAGCGGGAATGGTAGCTGGAAACGGGAGCCAGGCATGGTCGAACAGCGTGAATACATAGGTCTGGACTGGGTTATCGGAGAGATTGAAGGCACCCTCACTGAAGCCCGTCAGGACCTTGAACAGTATGCTGATTCCACAGATGAGGCTGTGTTTCTGGAGAATTGTCGTACCAAAATCCAGCAAATTCACAGCACGCTGAAGATATTGAAACAGAAGGGAGCCCGGTTACTGACCCGGGAAATTCTGCTGTTATTAGATAGCCTGAATGAGACTCCGGCGAATAACAGTCAGCAACGGCTGGTGGTACTGATTCAGGCCATGCTTCAGCTGCCAGGCTATCTTGTCCATACCTCCAGATCTGGCAGGGATACCCCCAGCCTGCTGAAGCACCTGCTCAATGAAATGCGCCAATTACGCGGGCAGCGGGCGCTGTCTGATATTGATTTTTTTGCCCCGGCCATCGTTCACACCATTGCACCAATCCCGGAAGTACAGCTGAACAAGCTGCAGGCCAGCGGCTTTGCCGTTCTGGTACGGAAAATACGGCAGAAATATCAGCTGTGTCTTGCCGGCATTCTCAGGGACAGCCAGCGGGACCAGCAACTGACGGTCATCAGTAAAATATTTGCCAAGCTGCAAAACCTTTGCTGGGACTCGCCAATATCCCCGCTATGGGATGCCTGCACCGCATTCTCCGAGGGCCTCAAGGAAGGCTCTATTGCCATAGACAGTCACGCCATAAGAATCCTTCGTGAAATGGACAATCAGTTCAAGTGTCTGGCCAGTGAGGAAGCCAAACGCCTGAACACCCCGCCCTCGGAAGAGATACTGAGAGGGATTCTTTATCGGATCGCCAAAGCAAACAGTGATCATGCGCTTATCCTCTCTCTGAAGCGACGATACTCTCTGGACCAGGCCCTGGAGGCAGAGCCGCAGGATGCCAGGCTGCTCAACATTGATGCAGCAACATCGGTGGTGAAAGCCATCAAGGAAGAGCTCACTCATATCAAAGACGCTCTGGATCTCTACCTGCTGAACCCCGGGGACAATCAATCCAGGCTTCGGGATCAACTGGCCACCTGCCAGCAAATCTCTGACACATTAGGCATGCTTGGCCTCGAATCGTTGCAGAAAATCATGCACAGAGAGCATCAACATCTGCAGATGATTCTTACTGGTGACCACTCACCCGAAAAAGTGAACGACACCCTGATCAATACGGCGGCCCGGTTGCTTGAAGTGGAGTCCGGACTGAACCAGTTCATGGGCCTCAACCGATCGGTAACCGGCCAGAGTTCTGTATCAGCACAGATAAACGATATTCACCAGAAAGTAATTTATGAAGCCCGGAACAACCTGAAAGAGGCCAAAGGCGCTGTGGAGGGCTATCTGGGCAGTGATTATAATCCGGAGTTCCTGGTCAAGTTATTACCCCTGATGAAAAGCATCCAGGGCAGTCTTGCCATGATTCCTCTGGACCGTGTTGCTGAGTTAATCAGTCGCTGTTCAAGGCATATTCAACAGCAATGGCTGGACAAAAACCTCAAGCCCGGCCTCGATGAGCTGGATGCAATGGCCGATAGTTTGTCCAGCATTGAATACTATCTGGAACAGTTGAGTGGTGGGGCTTCTGCCTACGTCGAAAAAACGCTGGATATTACCCGGAAAAGTATTGATCGGCTTGAGTCATTCGTTACCGTCACAAAAGCAGAACCTGCGGTGCCAGCCATTTCATCCACCCCGAAACCTGAAGCCAAAGCTAACCCGTTCGCTGCCCACCTGCTTTCCGATGAAGAGAGAGCGGCCCAGGAGGAACAAGCGGCTGACAATGACGTTATTGAGTTTCACTATGAAAAGCCTCTGCCGTCAGCTACCGGAGCGGTTGCTGCCAGTGAAAAAGAAGCAGACTACGGCCCAACCATAGAGTTCTCAACCGACAGTCTGAGCCCCTCCCAGGCAGTTACCGGGAAACAGGACACGACCGACTCCAACTCGATCAATATAGTCCACAGGGAGAACCTGATTCCGGCAGCGGCGTCTATTGAAAGCCCGCTAACAGTGAGTGATGAGCTGGCACAGACGATTGATTTTTCGGCGAATGAAGAAAATCTGTCGGACCTGGAAAGCGGCTCTTCTGAAGAAACGTTCTCACTTTCTGAGGTTTTGACCTCTTCACCAGATAGTACCTTAACCACATATAACACCCCGGGCAGCGATGACATCACCGGGGATCTGACACCGTCACACCACTCTTCCCCAAAGGACACTCTCTCTAAAGAAGACACGCTCTCTAAAGAAGACACCTTCAGCCTGTCAATGGATGAAGATGATGACGACGACCTCCATGAAGTTTTCGTCGAAAAAGCGACAGAAGTTCAGCAACAGCTCAAAGCGCTATTGCCACAATGGCGCAGTAATATCCATGATGCAGCCACCACCAATGAGATCAGAAGAGCCTTTCATACATTAAAGGGCAGCGGCCGCATGATCGGTGCTGACGTTATCGGTGAGCTGGCATGGTCATTGGAAAACATGCTGAACAACGTGGTCAAAGGCACGATTAAAGCGTCTGAGCCAATAGCTGAGTTACTCCATGAAGTCATCGCTATGCTGCCTGAACTGGTGAATGATTTTGCCAGGGACAGTCAACAGCTAACACCGGAAGTTCTGCTGTGCATGGAAAAAGCAGATGCCCTGGGGAAAGGAAACCACTTTGTCGTTGATAGTGAGGAGCTGGTAGAGCCTGAGCAGCAAGAACCGGCCATGATGTTTGGCAACATTATCGAGGACAATGCCGAAGAAGCCCTGCATAGCGACGTTGATGAGCTGGATAATGAACTGACAGAGCCTCCGAAAACTGAGGCAATCAGTAACGTTGCAATTGAAGAGCAAACCGTTGAGCTGGATAGCGGGTATGACCAACAGTTACTGGCCATTTTTGATACAGAAGCCAGAAGCCATCTCAGTGTCGTCAAAGAGTTCATCGCCAGTAGCTATCAAATGGGTGGCGATATCCAGATTACAGATTCTGTCCAGCGGGCACTGCACACCCTGAAAGGCAGTGCCTTTATGGCAGAGATTACCCCCCTTGCCGAGCTGGTTGCCGCTATTGAAAAGACCATCAAGGAATTCCGGGCACACCTGGTGCCTGCTGATAGCCAAGTCATCAGCATGCTTGAACAAGGGGTAGACCTGATTGAGGATGCACTGCGACAATTGCAAACCAACTCCCACCCTCTGGAACTAAAAGTTGATAGCTTTCTTAACTGGCTTGGTGCGCTTCATAACCAACTACTCAGCAACAGCTTGCATGATGAGTCTGCCCCGGAGCCTGCACCAGTAAAGCAGCCAACAGGCCAACAGGCAGCACTTTTCCTGGCCAGCGACCTTGACCTGTTACTGGATGCCAGCAGCCATCTGAAATCATGGGTTAACGGCACGCCCCACGAGGAGCTTGACCGGTTCAAGTTTGAACTGAAAGTGCTTGCTGAGAATGCCAATGAAGCAGATTTGTCGGCTATCACAGAGCTCTGTGATGTGTTACATGATGTCTGCACTTATCTGGAGACCCATGAGACCCGCCTTCCCCAACAGTTACTGCCGCCATTTACAGACGGCTTCGAAGCCCTGGTTGAAATGATGAACCAGGTGGCTTCACAGCAAACGCCGGAATCCCCACACGCAATTTTCAGCGCTCTGCGTGAAGCACTGGAGTCTTTGCTGTTTGAGCAGGCATTAAGTCAGGCAGACCCAGACCTGACGTTCGAAGAAGACCACGAGGATCATGACTTTGATGCCCTGCTTGATTTTGATGCCGAGACAGAGGCAGCAGAAGACATCGACTTATCGTTCACTGAAGATAATCGTTTCAAACCGATAGCCCAGCCGTCCTGGAGTGCTTCAGTCACGGCAGAAGGCACCTCTTTTGCTCCGTACAGCAATGGGTCAGAGCCCGAGCCGGAGTTGCATAAGCTGTTTATCGAGGAGGCTTATGAGCTGCTCGAAGACTCAGCCCAGTCTCTGGAAACATGGCTGGGCAATACCAGCGATTTACAACCGGTTCATGAGCTTCAACGATGCCTGCACACCCTGAAAGGGGGAGCAATGATGGCAGAACTTCATGAGCTTGGAGAACTGAGCCATGGGCTGGAAGATATCTATGAATCCATTGCCAATGGCAGCTGTGAGCCTGAAATCGCCCCTCTGGCGCTGATTCAGAAAACTCACGACACCATAGAGACAACACTGAAAAACCCTGGCAACGGGCAGCCATCCCCTGACGTACAGCGCATGCTGGAAGAGCTCAGGCAATGGCAGCATAGACTGAACACCAGCCACTCAACCGCTGAAGAGCCTGACACTCTTCCTGACTACCTGGGGCAGGCTGCGCCAGCCAAACCTCTCGCCGGGACCTTTGATGAAGATACATGGGTCAATAACCTGTCAGAACTGCCAGCACCTGAACTACCGAAGCCGATGCCCGGTCAGGTACCGGAACCCGTTTCTACCATCCGGGTAGTGCCCCAGACCACTGCCGATGGGTCAGAGACAACGCTTCAGTCATCACTCAGTGAAATGGTCCGCATTCCCCCGGAACTTCTGGAAACCCTGATCAATCTTGCCGGGGAAACCAGCATCAGCCGCTCCCGCATTGAGCAGCAGACGACAGATGCCTCCAGAACCCTGGAAGAGATGAATCGAACCATTCTGCGGGTTCGGGAACAGTTGCGGCGACTCGATATCGAAACGCAGAGCCAGATCATCTCCCGGCACCAGGGCGATCTTGGTGATAACCCTGATTTTGATCCACTGGAAATGGACCAGTACTCAGAACTGTCACAGCTCTCTCACTCACTGGTGGAGTCCGCCTCTGACCTTATGGATCTGCGGGAGGCCCTGCAGGAAAAATCCCGGGATACAGAAACGCTGCTCCAGCAACAGTCCAGAACCCAGATTGAGCTCCAGGAGCAGCTGATGAAAGCCCGGATGGTATCGTTCAGCCGACTGGTTCCCAGGCTGCGCAAGATTGTCCGTCAGGTGTCTGATGACCTGAACAAGCCCGTCAAGCTTGTGGTCAGTAATGCTGAAGGTGAGATGGACCGAACCATGCTTGAGCGCATGCTTGCTCCGCTGGGTCACATGCTCCGAAATGCCATTGGTCACGGCATCGAAGATTCATCGGCAGAAAGACAGAATTCAGGCAAACCTGAAGTGGGCCAGATTGCCTTATCGATCCGACGCGATGGTGCCGACGTGGTGGTTGAGTTGTCCGACGATGGTCGTGGCATCGATATTGAAGCCGTAAAAGCCAAAGCGATTGAACAGCAACTGATCAGTCCTGACGAACCGGTAACGGATCAGGAAGCCATCGAACTGATCATGAAGTCCGGATTCAGTACCGCAAGCGAGGTGACCCACCTTTCTGGCCGCGGTGTCGGGATGGATGTTGTGAATAACTCGGTTCGCCAAATGGGCGGCAGTATACAGGTTAAGTCTGAGGCCGGGCTCGGCACACAATTCTCTCTCAGATTGCCATTTACCCTGTCCATTAACCGGGCGTTGATGGTGGAAGTAGGCAGCAGCCTGTACGCACTGCCGATGCATGCCATTGATGGCATCTCCATGGTGTCAGCAAGCATGCTGGCCGATTGCTACCAAAACAGAGCGCCACTCATCTATGGCAATGGTACCGAGCACCAGCTGATCTACATGGGCGCTCTTCTCGGTACTGGCAGCCCCAAAATAAGTGACGGCCAGTGTCCGGTCGTCATGGTGCAAAGAGGCAGTGAGAATATAGCGGTTCAGGTTGATGCTATCGTGGGTAGCCGGGAAATCATTACCAAGAGTCTGGGCATTCAGTTCTCCGGTCTTGCCGGGGTAAACGGTGCCACCATTCTTGGTGATGGTCGGGTTGTGGTCATCCTTGATCCGGCGGCACTTTACCGCAAACATCAGCTGGTCATTCAGGAAGCCAAACCTGACGCCGTGGAAAGGCATGAACCGGACAGCAGTGATCAGGCCATGAGAGTGCTGGTGGTGGATGACTCGGTGACCGTAAGAAAAGTCACCAGTCGTCTGCTAACCCGTCAGGGATACGAGGTGATCTCGGCACGGGATGGTGTGGAAGCCATGACCCGTCTCGCTGAACAGAAGCCAGACATTATGCTGCTGGATATCGAAATGCCCCGTATGGATGGTTTTGAGGTGGCCAGCGCGGTCAGGAATGACCCTGGGCTTCAAGACCTGCCGATTATCATGATCACCTCCAGAACCGGTGAGAAACATCGCCACCGGGCCTTAAGCCTGGGTGTCAATGAGTACATAGGCAAACCTTTCCAGGAAGGGCCATTACTCGAAGCGATTGAAAAACTGATTGAAGTTGAGACAGCGTGATAGCAGGGCTTCCCGGGAAGCCCTGCCCTTCACAACAACCGCACAATAGCAGAAAGAAGAGGAAACCATGTCCCACAAGCCCATTTCGTCCGTGCTGATCCCCATGCAGCAGCGCCCCCTGCTGATACCTTCAGCATGCATCGCCGGTATTCAGGACTACAGTCGTCCGGAAGCCAATTACCCGGAAACCGAATGGCTGCTGGGTGATCTTGACTGGCGGGGTACAAAGATCCCGGTGGTTTCCTTTGAAAGACTGAACCAGGGACGATTTGCCGAGTTCTCTGCCACCAATCGTATTGCCATTATGCATCGCACCAGCAAAAACGATAGCCTGCCATTCTATGCCATGGTGGTGCAGGGGGTTCCACAGCCATTAACACTGGTACGGGAAGAAGTACGGAATTCCGCCGAGGAAAAAGGCCCCATGGAGAAATATCGGATTATTATGAGAGACGTTCCTGCTTCAATTCCGGATCTTTCTCTTGTGGAACAGAAATTGACATCCTCCAGCGATTTAGCTGGTGGAGGTTGTTAATGAAACGAAAAAGCCAAACCATTACCTATTTGCCAGTTACTTATCCACAATTTGGTGACGAAAACTGTTCGCAATTTGATAGTAAGGCCATTCGTTTAATAATCAGTTCCCCGGTCCTGTAACTTATCTACCGAACTGCATCACGAACGTTGAGATAAAGGCGGACAGGATCAAAAGTTCTTTTTAACCGATTTAAAACACCAGATGTTAGTGATGTTTTTGCTATAAAATTCAAATTGCTATCTTTTATAGTGGTTTTGTATATCTGAAATAATTCAGATCCCAAATTGGCTTCCTGCTTGATTGTTGCACCATACCATTTTGGTGCCAACAACCTGTGCTTCACGCTAACGTTAAGTTTTGCTTCCAGAACCTGTTGGCAAAAAGCTTCCGTACTGTGAGCTTTGCCTTTAAGAAAAGCACTGTAGAGACCCGGCCTCAATGGCCATTCAACTTGATTAGCTGTTATCAGATTCTCTTTGATATGAACGCTGAGATTACTGGCTAAAACTAATTTACAAAAAACCTTAACACACTCACTGTGGTTTTTTTCCATGGCTTCGTGCAAAGCGGGCGCTCGATAATCTGGCCCGTCTAACCCTTCAATAGGAGATAAATCAATAGCCATTAGCTGTTCTTCTTTCCAGCAATCAGAGTTATTTGTTGATAGTATCCATTCGCAATAGGTGCGGGCAAGGTCAGCGTGGCCATTTCTCATAGCCAGAAGAAGACCTGGCGTGTTGTTTAAAAGGGCTTGGGGTGCCAACAGTTTCTGCTTCATTTCAACGTTCAGGTTACTGCATTGTACCTGATCGAGAAAGGCACTGATGCAGTCGGTATGACCTTTTTTGAGCGCTATGTAGAGACCGGGAATACCAGCAGGGTTTTTGGCTTCCAGCAGTGTTTGCTTTACCCACTCATCGCGGGGGCTGCCCAGTATTTGCTGACAATACTGGATGACAAGTTGAGCATTGCCAGCCTGGAAAGCATCAAACAGACGGGAAGAAGCCTCACAATCACTATTGTTGAGCACGGGCAAAGACTGATTCTTGCCAACTGACTGATTGGTTAATGCCACTGCATTTGCAAACGGGCCATTTACCGCAGTATTACTACCATTAGCTGAAGGACTCACTTCGGCTATCCCGATCTGAGGTGCAGTACCTTCAGGCACAATTGCCACTTTATTGGTAATTAATCTGCTGACATTTTTCTGGTCCAACCGGGGAAAACCCGGTTCACCCAGCTGAGGTTTGAATAATTCAGTTTGATTAACAAAAGCTCTGGTAATTTTGTCGGTTTGGATTTGCGTTACTTCATACAAACCCTGGAAAACATGACTGGCAGATGTATCATCCGGACGTGGGCTTTCAGGATTATAATTAATACCTGCACTGGGATTATTGTCATTATTAACTGCAAACATACAAATTATTTCTCTAACTGGTTATGGCGATTCAGGCAATCCTGTGCATGATTAAATCATCATAGTGCAATATTTATTCTTCGCAAACGATTCAATAATCCCAAAATTTTCAGGTGGTTTTTAATTCAACAGTTAATATTCCTTCTGTTTAAAATCGGATGTTTTTTCGGCAACGTGTGTTTAAACCGTCATGGTTGCTGGCGGGATTCCCGCAGCCAGTGCTTCTCATACCGCAGACATGAACTGGAGCAGAACTGGCTGGTAGATGGTCTATTCACCGCAAAGCAATATAACGACCATGATCAACCAGTCCATCGGTCATCTTAACGGTGCCATCCTTTGTCACAACAACGGCTTCGATAAATGCCTGTTGACATAAATAGTGCAACGCATCATCCGCCGAGGATAAAAACCCGGCAGTACTCCAGATTTCACCATCAACGGAGTGTTTGGAAATAATGGTCAGACTGGCAATCTCCGTGGCAATGGGCATACCGGTTTGTGCATCCAGCAGATGGTGGTAACGCTGACCATTGACATCAAAATAGCGTTCGTTGATGCCAGAGGTGACCATGGAAGCATCGTTCAGTGGCAGCGCACGAATAATGGTGCCCCGCTCTGCCAGCGGGTGTTGAATACCCACATTCCAGGCCCGGTTGGCATTGGTGGGGGAGTGACCGATGGTGACCACATTGCCCCCCAGACTGATAAAGCCATGGTCAACACCGGCGTTGACCAGCGCTTGTTTGACCTGATCGGCAAAATAGCCTTTCGCGATGGCCCCCAGGTCGATCTCCATACCGGGTTGACGCAAAAATACCGTTCTCTCCTGCTCGTTCAGGACAATGTTATCGGGATCGACCAGCGCCAACCGTGCAGATATCTCCGCCGCTGATGGCAGTCTGGCATCCCGAAAGCCGATGCGCCAGAGCTTGACCAGAGGGCCAATAGCAATATTGAAAGGGTTGCGCCTGTCCTGACTTGCCGCCTTGGCGACGTTGATCAGGTGAAAGAGATCAGACTCAACCGCGATGGGTGCGATGCCCGCATTTTGGTTGATCGCCATCAGCTCACTATCTGGTTGATTGACAGCAGGCTGATTAACCGTGAACCGCTGGGCGTATTGGGAAAGTTGGTGATAGGCCGCTTTGAGCAGCTGCTCACCATTTTGATGATAAACGACCAGATCAATCACTGTTCCCATCATCTGGAATCTGGTCTGGTACTTCTGCATGAACTGGTACTTTTGTATGAAATAGTTCGCTGCTAAAAAGCCCGCCACGCCACTTGGCAGGGCAGGCTTTTGGTTGTCGCCGCTACACCTTAAACAAGGTCCGCCGCGCTTTCACCGGCAATACGGCCAAACGTGAAGATATCGATCAGGGCGTTACCACCCAGACGGTTACCGGCATGGATACCGCCAGTGACTTCACCCGCTGCGTACAGACCAGCAATAACGTTACCATCCTTGCCAATCACTCGTGTGCTGGTATCGATCTTCAAGCCACCCATGGTGTGGTGAATAGAAGGCTGACGTGGTGTGGCGTAGAACGGTCCGTGCTCCACCTTCAAGCCGAACGCACTCTTGTTGAATTCAGGATCGTGACCCTGCTCAACACATGTGTTGTACTGCTTGATGGTTTGCACAAATTCCGCCTGTGGCACACCCATCTTGTCGGCCAGTTCTTCCAGCGTATCCGCTTCCAGGATGATGCCTTCGCTGATTTCACGGGCGATGGTTTCATCAGAGGTGTTGGCCGCTGTTTTGCGAATCTCGGCATCGGCAATCATGTAAACGGTGCCACCATTGTCGAAGAAGGCGTCGGCCAACTTGTCACGGGTACCGCACTCATCAACAAAACGCTTGCCCTTCTGGTTAACGAAGACAAAGTTCTCCGGTGGTACAATCAGGCCAGTCAGCAGAGCACCGGACTTCGGATCACCGATTGGCATCAGCTGGGCAAAGCCCATTCCCACCAGCTCGGCACCGACTTTTTCACCCATTTCGATACCATCACCCACCAGCGCAGGGGAGTTGGTGGTTTTGATATCGTCAGCAATATTTTTCCAATAGGTGTTGTACTTCTTGATCATCTGGGTATTGGCACCAAAGCCGCCAGAAGTCATGACCAAACCGTGGCTCGCTTTTACAATCAGCTCATTACCGTTGGCCTGGATCGCCTTGACACCCACAACCTTGCCATCTTCAACGATCAGGTCAGTAGCCCGGGTATCGGTGATGATGCGACCATTCTGTTCCAGAATGCGCTTTTGCAGCTTATCAACAAACTCAACGCCTTTTGGACGCTTTGGCTTGTGGGCACGACGCCACAGGGCACCAACAGCGATATCCACCAGGCCACGCTCAAACTCGATGCCTTTCTCGCTCAGCCAGTCGATGGACTCCATGGAGCGGGAAGTCAGCTGCTTGACCAGATCGTATTGACCATAGATGGTTTCGCCATTCAGGTCGGTACGCTTACCGCCCAGGTAGGTCTGGATCCGGTGCAGTTCTACCGAGTCGAACAGGTATTTGTTGCCATGGTCGTGCTGGTTGAAGTAATTATCCAGCTGTGACTTCAGGGTACGGAAATCGTCCAGATATTCACCGGCGAACTCAGACTCTGGCGTCTCAGCCAGGGCCATAAGGGTCTCTTTTTCACCCGCCAGTGCCGCGAAATCACCCTGCCACGCGGGTTCAGCAGCGTTAACCCAACCGCCCGTACGGACCGTGTTACCACCGATGGCCGGGAACTTCTCCAGCAGGATAACTGACTTGCCTTTGTCCAGGGCTGTCAGTGCCGCACTCAAACCGGCACCGCCACCACCGATCACCACCACATCGGCGCTCTCTTCGATGGTTTGCGCGATCCACTCAACTGCCTTACGCGCTTTCACACGCAGAGCCTCGGAGTGACCACCGGCCAGATCAACCGCATTGGAAACACCGTCGATTACCGCCTGACTACTGACGGTTGCGCCGGAGATCACGTCAATATTGAGCGTCTGCTCATCAACGATCTGCTGTGGAATACGCTCAAAGGCCGGGTTGGCGATACCGTCTGACTCTCTGGAAGAGTCCACCACAATCTCAAGAATCTCATCTTCAGAGAAGGTTACCGTCACCGGCAGGTCACCATTGTGGCCACGGCCATAAGCGGTATAAGTTCCTGGCTGGAAACGGATCTCAATACCTTGCAGCTCTTTGATGCGCTGATGTTTTTCCGCTTCTGCCGCACTGTCGACAATCATGTAATCCATGATGTCCCACAGCGGCGTCGGGATCAGCAGGGCTTCCTGCTGAGCGATATCGGCGAACTCGGCGCAGGTCTCATTGTTCAGAGCCTTGGTGGCCCAGGCAGGTTCAACCAGGTAGCCCTTGCCCACGGCCACCATATCATAACCCTGGGCCAGTGCTTTTTCGGCATCAGCAGTCTGGGCAATACCACCCACACCGATCACCGGCACTCTGGCCACCGCCTCAGACTGCAGCTGACGATACTTGTTGATCAGTGGCTCTTTGTCTTCCGGGTTTACGATAGAGTTACGTGCCCAGCTGCCCATAGAGAAGTGGAAATAGTCCAGGCCTTCTGTCGCCAGTTTATCCAACAGGAACATGGTATCTTCAAAGCGGATACCCGGCTCTTCGATCTCTTCAGGTGAGAAGCGATAACCGACAATGAAATCAGCCTTGTTATGAGACTGTGCCACCTGCTTGGTTTTGGCCAGAACAGCCAGCGGGAATGTGGTGCGCTTTTCAATATCGCCACCCCACCGGTCATTTCTGCGGTTGGAGTGTGGCGAGAAAAACTGCTGGATCAGGTAAGTGTTGGCACCGTGGATTTCAACACCATCAAAACCGGCGATAATGGCACGGTTCACGGCATTGCCGAACAACTCGATCATCTCTTCGATTTGCTCTTCGGTCATTTCCAGCGGGGTTTCCGCATTATCACGCAGCGCAGCGACAGGGCTGGCTGAGATCGGTTTATGGCCACCATTAAACTCAGGCGTTGCCATACGACCGGCGTGGTAGATTTGCAGAATAGCTTTTGAACCTTTGGCCTTGATGGCATCCGCCAGTTGCTTCAGACCAGCAATTTTGCCGTCAGTATCGATACCCAGTGCGCCGGGGAAAGCTCTGCCGTAATTTTCCACAAAAGCACTTTCGACAATTACAGCACCTGCATCGCCAGAGCGAGCGGCGTAATAGGTAATCATCTGCTGGGTGACGCCGCCATCAAAAAAGGCGGATTGAATCGTCATCGGAGCCATCACGATACGATTCTTGAACTTGTTACCTGATTGAAACAGAACTTCGTCGATCAAATGAGCCATCAAGACTTCCTTATTTCAACCCAATGACCGTACAAACGTTTGCTCACTGGGCTGACTGTTTATGGAATAAATACTTTTGTTAAGACCAGTATCAAGACAAGGGCTCAATATTAAGCCCAGCGAAAAATCATCGGCATTTTTTCACACCATCAACTTTGCATGTATAGTGATAAACACCCATATATCCCATCGAGTTGCATGAAGTTTTGCTATAAAAATGGTTTTGGGGCACTAATTTAGGCGATGCCGAAAACAGCCGCTGAAACAGAACCAGAACACGAGATGGCTGGTGGTTTCTGATAAGGTGGGCGCAGGTCTTTTTCGGTAATAAGAAAGTCAGTAGCAAGGAGAAGTGGGGTAGTTTCGTCAACCCTTCTATTCTGATCCTGAAAACGGCCCGGACACCGACCAATAGTGTGAAGAATCACAGAATAACCGTTATGGCAGCACCGGGCGACAAACATTCAGTAGTCTCCCCAGAGGTACTGCATCAGCGTAATCGCCACTACCGGTGCAGTTTCCGTTCTCAGCACACGGGGGCCTAACGCCAGCGGGTTGAAGCGGTGACCCTCAGCCAACTCAATTTCCTGAGCGGTTAATCCACCCTCCGGGCCAATCAACAGAGATACCGATTCTGGCTGGGCAAAACCACTGAGTTTCTCTCTGGTTCGATGATGCAGTACAAAGTTCAGTTCAGTCGCCCGGGTGGTGAGCCAGTCTTCCAGCTTAACGGGCGTATGTATGGTCGGTACGATGTTACGGCCACACTGTTCACAGGCACTGATAGCCACCTGTTGCCAGTGTTTGACCCGTTTATCCAAACGTTCTGCATTCAGCTTCACCTCACAACGCTCACTCCATAATGGGGTAATGGCGGTAACACCCGCTTCCGTTGCCTTCTGAATGGCATAATCCATACGCTCACCACGGCTGAGTGTCTGACCCAGCTCAATAGTCAGGGGGGACTGGGCATCACCCTCGATAAACGACTCAAGATAAACGGTAACCGACTTTTTGCTAACGCTCTCTACGGTTCCCTGCCAGGCTCCCCCTTGACCATTAAACAGCACCAGGGGCTCTGAGGGTCTCATGCGCAAAACACGGCCAACATGATTGGCGGCATTTTCAAAAAGTTCGATGGAGCTGTCAGCCTGAAGCGGCTGCGCTGAATAAATACGAGGGTTTCTCATGGAGGGGCACTGGGTTGAGAGTTATGAGTTACGGAGGAACAGGAATAATAATACCATTCACAATTCCCTCACAACTCATAACTCATGCCATCAATCAGCCAAAATGCCCAGGTTATCGCAGATACCCTGGCAGGGAACCGCCTGATTAAGGGTATAAAAGTGCAAACCCGGAGCACCACCTTGCAGTAACCTCTCACAGAGCCGGGTTACCACCTCTTCACCAAACTGCTTAATACTGCTGATATCATCGCCATAGGCTTCCAGTTGCTTACGAATCCATCGTGGAATCTCGGCACCACAGGCATCGGAAAAGCGAGCCAGGCGGCTATAGTTGGTGATCGGCATGATTCCGGGAATCACCGGGAGATCAATGCCCAGTGAGTGCGTACGCTCCAGGAAAT
Organism: Endozoicomonas sp. ALE010; assembly: GCF_049310165.1. NCBI lineage: Bacteria > Pseudomonadati > Pseudomonadota > Gammaproteobacteria > Oceanospirillales > Endozoicomonadaceae > Endozoicomonas > Endozoicomonas sp. ALE010. The sequence goes on from NZ_JBLYNV010000009.1 coordinate 62,158, forward strand.
AGAAATAACTGTCTGCATTAAAGAAATATTGGGTAATCGCCGAATCCGCGCCGGCATCCACCTTACGCTTGAAGTTTGCCAGATCCTTTTCCATATTGGGTGCCTGCGGATGAACTTCCGGATAAGCGGCAACCTCGATATGAAAGTGATCCCCGGTTTCAGTACGAATAAACTCCACCAGCTCATTGGCGTAGCGCAGTTCGCCACTGTCACGTCCCATACCTGAAGGCAGATCACCTCTCAGGGCAACAATACGCTCAATGCCCTGGTCACGGTAAAAATTCAGCAACTCTTTAATCTGCTCCCGGGAGTCACCAACGCAGGAAAGGTGAGGAGCGGTTGCTATTCGAGTCTGGCTCTGAGTTGACAGCACAGTTTCAAGGGTTCTGTCCCGTGTTGAGCCACCAGCACCGTAGGTCACCGAGAAAAATTCCGGTTGGTATCTGGCCAGGCTGAGGGCATTCTGCTCAAGTTTCCGGGCACCCTCTTCTGTTTTAGTGGGAAAGAACTCAAAGCTGACAGGAGTATTATTGGTTATTGTATTTGCCATGGTAGTCACCAGCAGAGGTCGCTGGCTGGTGAAGAGACATCAGCCAGCGAAAAAGACATTTAGTACTTGTAATCGTCGCTCTTGAAGGGGCCATCAACAGGTACATTAATGTAGTCGGCCTGGCCTTGAGTCAGCCGGGTAATCACACCACCAAAGCCTTCCACCATGTAGGCAGCGACTTCTTCATCCAGTTTCTTGGGCAGTACGGTCACCGCCAGCTTGTCTGATTTTTGATCGGCTGGCAGATCAGCAAACCCTGCTTCATAAAGATGAATCTGGGCCAGAACCTGATTGGCAAAGGAGCCGTCCATGATACGCGACGGGTGTCCGGTAGCATTGCCCAGGTTTACCAGTCGCCCTTCGGACAGCAGAATCAGGTGATCATTGCAGGAGTCATCCCGGACGATCTTGTGAACCTGCGGCTTGACCTCTTCCCAGGTCCAGTTATCCCGCATGAACTGCGTGTCTATTTCGGTATCAAAATGGCCAATATTGCAAACCACACAGCCATTTTTCAGGGCTTTCAGCATGTGCCGGTCACAGACATGAACGTTACCCGTGGTGGTCACCAGCAGGTCAGTGGTGGTCAGCAGCTCCCGGTTGATAGAAGCGTCGGTGCCATCGTTAACACCATCAATATAGGGTGAAACCACTTCAAAGCCATCCATACAGGCCTGCATGGCACAGATCGGATCCACTTCCGTGACCTTTACAATCATCCCTTCCTGACGCAACGAAGCGGCGGAACCTTTGCCCACATCACCGTAACCAATCACCAGCGCTTTCTTGCCCGCCAGCAGATGGTCGGTGGCCCGCTTGATGGCATCATTCAAAGAGTGGCGACAGCCATACTTGTTGTCGTTCTTACTTTTGGTGACCGCATCATTGACGTTGATGGCCGGTACTTTCAGGGTACCTTTTTCCAGCATCTCCAGCAGGCGGTGAACCCCGGTGGTGGTCTCTTCAGAAATGCCGTGAATGTTGTCCAGCAGTGCAGGGTACTTGTCGTGTAACAGCAGTGTCAGGTCACCGCCGTCGTCCAGCACCATGTTGGCTTGCCAGGGCTTACCGGCACCATCGAGGACCGTCTGCTCAATGCACCACCAGAACTCTTCTTCGGTCTCACCCTTCCAGGCAAATACCGGTATGCCAGCTGCGGCAATGGCGGCGGCGGCGTGATCCTGGGTAGAAAAGATATTACAGGAAGACCAGCGTACCTCAGCACCAAGTGCGACCAGCGTTTCAATCAGTACCGCAGTCTGGATGGTCATGTGAATGCAGCCCATGATCTTTGCGCCTTTCAGCGGCTGAGAATCACGGTATTTGGCTCTGATCGCCATCAGTGCCGGCATTTCACCTTCAGCAATCTGAATCTCGCGCCTTCCCCAGTCCGCCAGGGAAATATCAGCCACCCGGTAGTCCGGGCCCTTGGTGGCGCTGTGCAAATCAGCAATTAACTCAGGGTTAGCACTCATAAAACGTATCCTGTTCTGCGTATTATCCGAATTATTTTGCAGTCTAGCAGCGGCAACAACCTATATCAACAAACTTTGATATAGATACCGCATTCGCTTTATTGGCAAGGTTGAACAATACAGAGGAAAGGAAAGAGTATTGAGAAAAGCAGGTAAAAAAGGCAGCCAACCGGCTGCCTGAAGAAGGAAAAATTAAAGGCCTGCCGCCTTGCGAAGCTGTTCCGCTTTATCGGTGCGCTCCCAGGTGAACTCGGCCTCTTCCCGGCCAAAGTGGCCATAGGCTGCCGTGGATTGATAGATTGGACGCTTGAGATCCAGCATCTTCACCAGTCCACCGGCACGCAGATCAAAATATTCACGCACCAGTTCAACAATACGCTGATCGGACACCCTACCGGTGCCAAACGTGTTAATGGAAATCGAGGTAGGCTCAGAAACACCAATGGCGTAGGACACCTGAATCTCACAACGATCCGCCAAACCGGCAGCAACAATGTTCTTGGCAACATAACGGCCGGCGTAGGCGGCAGAACGGTCAACCTTGGATGGATCCTTACCGGAGAAGGCACCACCGCCATGACGGGCCATGCCACCGTAGGTATCAACAATAATCTTGCGTCCGGTCAGACCGCAGTCACCAACAGGCCCGCCAATCACAAATATACCCGTCGGGTTAATGTGGTATTTGGTGTCTTCATGGAGCCAGCCTTCCGGGAATACAGGCTTGATAATCTGCTCCAGCACTTCACGACGAATTTCATCCAGAGAGACATCCGGAGAGTGCTGGGTAGAAAGCACCACAGCATCGACACTCTGCACCTTACCATTCTGGTCGTAACGCATGGTTACCTGACTCTTGGCGTCAGGACGCAACCAGGGTAACACACCATTCTTGCGCAACTGCGCCTGGCGCTTAACCAGCTCATGGGCATAGTACACAGGGGCAGGCATCAGCACCGGTGTTTCATTGGTAGCATATCCAAACATCAGGCCCTGATCACCAGCGCCCTGTTCGTGTTCGTCGGTTTCATCAACACCAACGGCAATGTCCGGAGACTGCTTGCCAATGGCATTCAGAACCGCAACGCACTCACCATCGAAGCCCAGGTCTCCATGGTTATAACCAATGCTGGTGACGACATTACGAACCAGCTCTTCAATATCAACATAGGTGGTGGTGCGTACTTCACCGGCAACAATCACCATGCCGGTTTTCACCATGGTTTCTACCGCAACCCGTGCTTCCGGGTCATCCTTGATGATGGCGTCCAGAATAGCATCAGAAATCTGGTCAGCAATTTTGTCTGGATGCCCTTCAGATACCGACTCCGATGTGAATAGCGAATACTCAGACATAGCCGTTTTACCCTCTTGAAAAAATTGAGTGCGCCTCTTTGATTTCATGAAACCATCTGCTCATAAAATACGTTCAATTGAGGCGTTAACCAGGTCATCGTTTATCCGGCAAGGAAGAAACGTCGGACCTGGATCTGAAAACCATTGCGTAACCCCAGATACTGGGATTCACCGCTGATTAATCCCGCTTTATCCGCCCATTGAGCCAACTCACTGGCACTGAAACCAAGCCACAGATCACCACAGGACTCCCGAACCCAGTCCTGGTCATGATGGCTGAGTTCACTGATAAACAGGCTCCCACCAGGCTTCAATAGCCGGGAAGACCAGTTAAAGATGTCCGCCGGACTGGGAACATGATGCAGCACCATATTGATGACGATACAGTCAAAGGCGCTGGTCATGTTGCTCAGCGACTGGATCTCGCCATGAACAAAAGTGACATTGCCAATGCCTTGCTGTTTGGCCAGCGCCCGGGAGTAACTCAGCATTTTTTCCGAGTTATCCAGTGCGTAAACCAGCTTGAACACAGAGGCGAGTATTGGCAGAAAGTTTCCCTCACCGGGACCAAGCTCCAGGGCCAGGCTCTGTTCAGGAAAGTCGGTAGTCTCAATAAGGTCTGCCACCGTTTCAGCATAGAGCTGGTGCTCGGCAATCAACTCCTGGTGCTGACGGAATTCTTCGCTATTGCGGGCAAAAAATGCCTGGGACAGTTCCGCCCGCTGCAGGCGAATGGCCTGAAGCTGTTCGGCAAGATCTTGAGGTAGCGGTATACCATCCACCGCCTGAAACAATGAGCGGACAACCCCTTCAAGATGACCTGCCGATGTGGGCAGTGCCCGACGGTAGAAAACCGTGTTGCCTTCTTTGCGGGTTGAGACTAACCCGGCCTGAGACAAAACCTTCAAATGATGGCTCATGGCTGGCTGACGCATGGCAAACACACCGCTCAGCTCCAGCACACCGAGAGACTCTGTGCTCAAGACCCTCAGAATCTGTAATCTCAGAACATCGCCACTGGCTTTGCTCACCGTGGCCAGCTGCTCAAAAGCATCCGTCAACACACGTCATCCTTTCCAATCACTTAAGCACAGTAAATCATTGACTCATTTACCGGGATATTCGAAGGGGGAAGTTTAGCAAGAGCCAAAATCTATATCAAAATATTTTTATATACAATCAATAGACACAAGAAATCCAATCTCTGCACTATATTTATCCAGCACTTTCTGTGCCTGAATGACAACAGCCTGCTGAGCATCAGTATCTGGAAGCAATAACGGGAGGTAGGAAACACGCGGTATATGACTAAAAATTCATCCAGAAACGTTGCTGGTAATTCCAATTCGATGCTTTATCTGCAAATTGCCATGCTGTCCTGTTGCACCTTCAACTTTGACATACTCTGGAACCTGAAAGAGTCATTGCTCATAACCCGGCTTGGTGCGGAAGCCATTCCCTTCATCAAGTTGATCGTTGTCATGCCTGTCGCTTTTATTTTTTTAATCACCTACAGCTTTCTGGCTAACCGGCTCAGTAAACGTACCCTGTTTGCCGTTGCATTAATCCCTTTTCTGATCTGGATGCCGTTGTTTTCCATGGTGATCCATCCAAACCTGGAGTCTTTCGCCCCCACCGCAGCGCTTGCCCTGCTGTCCCCACTCATCCATGAAAACCTGCAATTTATTGTCGGCATGGTCTATTACTGGCCCCTGACGCTGTTCTTTGCCGTGGCGGAACTCTGGGGATCGGCGGTGATCTGCACCCTCTTCTGGACAGCCGTCAATGATTTCCACAATGCCCAGAGTGCCACCCGGCAATATCCCCTGATCACCATGATCGGCAGCAGCGCATCCATTATTTCCGGCCCTATGCTTTACTACTGCGTTTCCAGGGGAGTTATGGCCCCGGATTCAGGCTGGCAGGAGAGCCTGGAGATCTTATCACTTCTGTTCGTGCTTTTCGGGCTGTTGATTCTGCTGCTCAATGAATACTGCTACCGCTTAACTTCGAACAACCTCACAGGTAGCGCCAGCGGGAAGACACACACCCCAACCAACCTGCCGTTGCTGGCCAGCGCACGATACCTGTTGCGCTGCCCGTACCTGGCCAGCATTGCGCTGGTTATGCTGGCTTATTGCATCGCCATTAACATGGTTGAGCTGGCCTGGAAAAGCCAGCTGGTGCAGCTGTACCCCTGCGAGGCAGACTACTCGATGTTTATGGGCAAGGTGGCCATGATCAGCGGCATAGGCAGTCTTATCTGTGGTCTGCTAACGCCAACCCTGCTGAAGATCAGCTGGTGGGCAGCGGCTTTCGCAACCCCCATTATTCTGACAGCCACGGCCCTGCCTTTTTTTCTCCTGGCCATGTTTCAGAAATCACAGGTCAGCTTTTTCGGTATTTGTTATATGGATCTGACCATGATCGGCTTGCAGATCGGCATGTACTGCCATGCCCTTGGCAAGTCGGCAAAATATACGCTGTTTGATGCCACCAAAGAGATCACTTTCGTACCTCTTGATGCTGAGCGAAAGTACAAGGGAAAAGCAGCTATTGAGTTAGTGGTGACTCGGGTTGGCAAGTCAGGCAGCTCTTTTTTTCAACAGATTTTAATTACCCTTTTTGGCTCCCTCAGCCTTGCCATGTCCTGGCTGGCAGGGGCTTTTATACTGGCCATTGCCCTGTGGCTGATCGCCATCAAGCATTTGGGCAGACATTACCATGAGCGAACGGAACTCTAGGAGGCTGACCAACTGATGCCCGGATTATGAAGCCTGTCTTTATCTCCAGTGCTTACCGATCAGCATTGCGCCTTCCGGAATATGGCCTGCACAACCAGGCACAGGACACTGAGGATAACCTGCAATGTTCACGCCATTCAGACCCCAGGACCAGATGCCATCCTGGCGGTAGTCATGCATCACTTCCTTTTTACTGACACAGGTATTGGAGTTATTCTGCTGGTCAGCGGCCATCCGGCATTTTGCACAGTATTCGTCGTGCATTTTTCCTTCTGCACCGACAGTTATGGCATTTCTTTTACCGTCAACCTTGATATTGTAATCTGACAGCCCTCTCTGGTTACTCTGTGGCAAGGATTGCTTTGACTCTATCGACATGGCTCTCTTATCGACAGCCTTCTCCTTCTTTGATTCTGGCGTGGTAAAACTATCCCTGGGGAGCGGTTGGGTACCAGTTAAGGGGCTCATAAAGCCTCCGGAATTCAACGTACAAAACACGTACATATGTGACACCACGCACCGATGATAGTTCAACGTTTCAATCACTTCATTAATAGGCCTGCCTTGTTTTCCATCTCACCTGTTGTTTTCAATCTCACAGACAGTAATAGCAGATTATTTCTCTGCATCTAGTCAGTAAACCAATATGGATGAAGAATGCTGCCGGTTTCGCTAAACTAGCGCGCGAATTTAACCAGACTGGATTCCCAGGAGCAAAGATTCCCATGTCCTCACGTCGTGAGCTTGCCAATGCCATTCGCGCCCTCAGCATGGACGCCGTACAAAAAGCCAAATCCGGTCATCCCGGTGCCCCCATGGGGATGGCTGATATTGCTGAAGTGCTGTGGCGCGACTATCTGAATCACAACCCCGCCAATCCAGAGTGGGTGGATCGTGACCGTTTTGTGTTGTCCAATGGCCATGGTTCCATGCTGATCTATTCCCTGCTGCACCTGACCGGGTACGATCTGGGCACTGATGACCTGAAAAACTTCCGTCAGCTGCACTCCAAAACGGCAGGCCATCCCGAGTATGGTTATGCACCGGGCATTGAAACCACCACCGGTCCCCTGGGCCAGGGCATCGCCAATGCCGTTGGTATGGCCGCCGCCGAGAAGGCACTGGCCGCTCAGTTCAACAAGCCTGGGCACGATATTGTTGACCACCATACCTACGTCTTTATGGGTGATGGCTGCATGATGGAGGGTATCTCCCATGAAGTTTGCTCCCTGGCGGGCACCCTGGGCCTGGGCAAACTGGTGGCATTTTACGATGACAACGGCATCTCCATTGATGGTGAAGTGGAAGGCTGGTTCACCGACGACACCGTCAAGCGCTTTGAAGCTTACAACTGGCATGTCATTCCGGCGGTTGACGGTCACGACCCTGAAGCGATCAAAGCCGCCATTGAAGCCGCCCGCGCCGAACAGGACAAACCCACGCTGATCTGCTGTAAAACCATTATCGGCTTTGGTTCACCCAACAAAGCCGGTAAAGAGGAGTGCCACGGCGCGCCGTTAGGCGATGATGAAATCAAGCTGACCCGCGAGCGTCTCGGCTGGCAGCATGCACCGTTTGAAGTGCCTGCTGACATCTACAACCAGTGGAATGCCACAGCAGCCGGTGCCGCCATAGAAACCGCCTGGAATGAAAAGTTCGCAGCCTATCAGGCCGAATACCCGGAGCTTGCGGCAGAATTTACCCGTCGCCAGAAAGGTGATCTGCCCGCTGACTTTGCCGAAAAGGCATCGGCTTATATCAAGTCCTGCCAACAGGAAGGTGAAAAGATCGCCAGCCGTAAGGCCTCCCAGAACACCCTGAACGCTTACGGTCCGCTCCTCCCGGAACTGCTTGGCGGTTCGGCAGACCTGGCGGGCTCCAACCTGACCCTGTGGAGCGGCTCCAAAGGCATCAAGCGTGACGATGCTGATGGCAACTACCTGTTTTACGGCGTCCGTGAATTCGGCATGACCGCCATGATGAGCGGTATTGCCCTGCACGGTGGTTTCATTCCTTACGGCGCAACCTTCCTGGTCTTTATGGAATACGCCTGCAACGCCGTCCGTATGGCCGCGCTGATGAAACAGCGCTCAATCCTGGTCTACACCCACGACTCCATCGGCCTGGGTGAAGATGGTCCAACCCACCAGCCTATCGAGCAAATCGCCAGCCTGCGCATGACACCGAACATGAATGCATGGCGTCCATGTGACACGGTAGAATCTGCCGTCGCCTGGAAACATGCCATCGAACGTGTTGATGGCCCCAGTGCCCTGATCTTCTCCCGCCAGGGCCTGCCATGCATGGCCAGAACCGATGAACAGATTGCCCGGGTTGAACGGGGTGGTTACATCCTGAAAGAGTGTGAAGGTACGCCTGAGCTGATTCTGATAGCTACCGGCTCAGAAGTAGAACTGGCTATGAACGCCGAGGCTGCTCTCTCTGCCCAGGGACATAAAGTACGTTTGGTCTCCATGCCATCCACGGATGTGTTTGATGCCCAGGATGCTGAGTACAAACAGTCCGTTCTGCCCCTGGAAGTGCCTGCACGTATTGCGATTGAAGCCGCTGCTGCTGACTTCTGGTACAAGTACGTTGGCCTGGATGGGCGCATCATCGGCATGACCACCTACGGTGAGTCCGCCCCGGCAGAAGACCTGTTCCCATACTTTGGCTTTACTGTTGACAATATCGTGGGAATTGCCGAAGAACTGCTCGGTTAAATCCATTCAGCCATCCCGGTAAAGGGATGGCTGTCCTCTCATCGTTGAAAACGACCATCTGCACTATTGGCCTTTTTTTCCTCACTATCCCAACTTGCCATCCGATATCCATGCAGGTTTAATTCAGCTTTTTTAAAATAAAACATTTCAATCTGACAATGTCGTCTTATTTTCCCTGAGCGGGCCTTGCGGCAACACGGAAGAAAGTCCATACCCGTGAACAATCTTTTACCCATCAGGCCCGCTGCCAATCATTTGGCTATTGGTCCAATATTCAACAGATTCATCGGCATACAACGAGTATTTGCGGTTCTTTTTATTTATCGACAGGATTGGCAACAATGCACTGCGAAGATACCTATCAGGAAACACTGTATTCAGGCTATGGACAGAATTTTTCGATTGACCGGCTGCTGTTTGAAGATCACACCGAACACCAGCATCTGATCATCTTTGAGAACCGGTTCTTTGGCCGCATCATGGCCCTGGACGGCGTGATTCAAACCACCGAAAAAGACGAGTTTATCTACCATGAAATGCTGACCCATGTGCCCATCCTGGCCCATGGCAAGGTAAAGCGCGTACTGATTATTGGCGGTGGCGATGGCGGTATGCTCAGGGAAGTACTCCGGCATCAATCCATTGAACAGGTCACCATGGTGGAAATTGACCGGGCTGTGGTCGATCTCTGCCGCCAGTGGCTGCCGAACCATTGTGCCGGGGCCTATGATGACCCGAGAGTTAACCTGGTGATTGAGGATGGCGTCCGGTTCGTCAACAACCACGGGATCGCCGACCATAGCTTCGATGTGATTATCTCTGACTGCACCGACCCTATCGGTCCGGGGGAAGTCTTGTTCTCCTCTGAATTTTACCGGGGATGCAAACGACTGCTGACTGATAAAGGCATTTTCGTTGCCCAAAACGGAGTACCGTTTATGCAGTTGAATGAGGTAACAACCACCGCCCATCGCCTGGCCAGCTATGTATCGGACCTGCATTTTTACAGCGCCGCCGTTCCCACCTACGCCTGTGGCATCATGACCTTTGCCTGGGGCACCGATGACCTTAAAGCCCGCCATATCCCCCTGGTCGAACTCGAAGCAAGGTTTGCCCTCAGCGGTATTACCACGCGCTACTATACTCCATCGGTCCATCAGGCAGCTTTCGCCCTGCCCCGTTACATTGAAACAGCTATTTCAGAAGCAATGGCGTAAAGCAGTAAGGCAGCCTCCCGGGGGTTAAGGCAGGTAATGGCGAAAAAAACAGAGTTAACGAACACAACACCAGCCGGGAGCAGCGATGGGACTGAAGCGTTAACCGCCAGAGATCCGCAATATTCTGGCACTAAGGATCGCGACGGGTGGAACCTTGATCAGGCACGCTCCACCTATAACATCCGTTTCTGGAGCCAGAATCATTTTGATTTGAACGATCAGGGTCATGTCACGGTCAATATCAAGGGCACGCCACCGGTTGAACTGAGTACCATTGCCAGTCAGCTGAACCGTCAGGGCGTATCCCTGCCGGTGCTGGTGCGTTTTCCGCAGATTATCCATCAGCGTCTGGATAATCTGTGCCACGCCTTTAACCGGGCCATCCGTGATTACGGTTACAACCATCGATACCTGGCCGTTTACCCGGTCAAGGTCAACCAGCAGCGGACGGTGGTGGAAGATATTTTGAACAGTCAGTCCTCCGGCAAACAGCCACAGCTGGGCCTGGAATCGGGTAGCAAACCGGAACTGCTGGCGGTTCTGGCCCTGGCCAAACGGGCCAGCTCAGTGATTATCTGTAACGGCTACAAAGACCGGGAGTATATTCGCCTGGCCCTGATCGGGGAAAAGCTGGGTCATCAGGTTTTTATTGTTCTGGAAAAGCTCACCGAACTGGACATGGTGCTCAGTGAAGCGGCCAGCCTGGGTGTTCAGCCCCGTCTGGGCCTTCGGGTACGTCTGGCTTTTCAGGGCAAAGGCAAGTGGCAGGCCAGTGGTGGGGAAAAATCCAAGTTCGGTCTTTGCGCCAGCCAGGTACTCCTTGCGGTGGAACGGTTAAAGCAGGCCCGGCAACAGGAGTCTTTGCAGCTCCTGCACTTCCACCTGGGTTCCCAGATCGCCAATATCCAGGATGTGCGCAAGGGTGTCAGTGAATGTGGCCGCCTTTATGCCCAGTTGCACCGTATGGGCTTGCCGATCCGGTTTGTTGATGTGGGCGGCGGCCTGGCGGTGGATTACGAAGGTTCTCGCAGTCAGAGTTCCTGCTCCATGAACTACAGCCTGCAGGAGTACGCCAACAATATCGTCTTCACCCTGGGCGATATCTGCCAGCAGTACGACCTGCCGGTTCCGGGTATTATTTCCGAGTCGGGCCGACACCTGGTGGCACACCACGCGGTGCTGATCACCGATATCCTGGGGGTGGAAAGCTATGAACCGGAAGTACTGACACCACCCAGCGCGGATGCCCCCCTTCTGCTGCATAATATGTGGAGTTCCTGGCAAGACCTGAGTCATAGCCGGGGTGAACGCACCCTGACCGAGATTTATCACAACAGCCAGGCTGACCTGGCAGAAGTCCACACCCAGTTTGCCATGGGACTGTTGGGGCTTGAGCACCGGGCCTGGGCAGAAAACACCAGCCTGCGACTCTGCCATGAACTGAAAGCCCGGCTCTCCCCCCACATCCGGGCCCATCGCCCGCTGATTGATGAACTCAGTGACAAACTGGCAGACAAGTTCTATGTGAACTTCTCCCTGTTTCAATCCCTGCCCGATGCCTGGGGTATTGATCAGATCTTTCCGGTCATGCCCCTGTCCGGTCTGGATCGCCCGCCAAGCCGCCGGGCAGTAATGCTGGATATCACCTGTGACTCCGACGGCGTCATTAATCAGTACGTAGACGGCCAGGGCATAGAAACCACCCTGCCAGTGCCTCAATGGCAACCGGCAGACCCGTTCCTGATCGGTATTTTCATGGTGGGTGCCTACCAGGAAATTCTGGGGAATATGCATAACCTGTTCGGGGATACCGATGTGGCCTCGGTCCACATCAATGGGCAGGGAGAAGTGGAAGTCACCGGTTACCAGGCGGGCGATACCGTGGAAAAGGTGATGCGTTATGTCAACCTGCAGCCGGAAAGCTTTCTTCGCACCTACCGGCAGCTGGTCAGGGAAAACCTGCCACCAGGACAACAGCGGGCCATACTGGCGGAACTGGAATCAGGGCTCCGGGGCTACACCTACCTGGAGTTTATCGGAGGGAGCCTGCCGTGATGTTTTTTGAAGGCTCGGAAAAGAAAATAGAGATCGTCACCAGCCCGGAATGGATTTCCCTGAGGACCCTGGGCAGAAGCTTCTGGGCACAGATGGTGGCCAGAGCCCGGGCCGACATCCTGACCATTCTCAGCAACGAACACTGTGACGCTTATCTATTATCGGAATCCAGCCTGTTCGTCTGGCATGACCGGTTTCTGATGCTTACCTGTGGCACCACTACCCTGGTGGATGCAGCCCTCTACTTCTTTGAACAGACGCCTCTGGAGCATATCCGCTGCGCCCGATTCCAGCGCAAAAATGAGTACCAGCCCCATCTTCAGAAGACTTCCTTTATGGACGACGTTGACCGACTGAGCCAGCGTGTGCCCGGCTGTGCCTTTCGTCTGGGCTATCCGGATGGCCATCATAGCTTTGTATTCCATCTGGACAAGCCCTATGGACCAGCGCTTGATGACACCACCAGCGAACTGCTGATGTACCATATCCGGGGGGAGAATGCTGACAGCCTGCGCTGTGAGCACCAGACGATTAAAGACATCCGTCGTTTGCTTAAACTGAACAGGCTGTTTCCGGACTTTGCCCTGAGCGACTGGCTGTTTACCCCCTGTGGTTACTCCCTGAATGCGATTCGGGGTAACCGCTATGCCACCATCCATATCACACCGCATAAAAACAGCTCATACGTCAGTTTTGCCACCAACCTTGATCTGGCCAACTCACCGATTGTCACCATACTGCTGAAACAGCTGAACCCTGGCTGCTGGGATCTGATCGGTTTTAATGCCCGGCGACCAGAAGAGTTACTGGCGGAAAATACGCCATACCAATGTCTTGCAACCGGTGAAATCCAATTAAGCTGCGGCTATCGCATGAGCTTCAATCACTTCCAGCACCCGAATCACAGGAACGTGGCGGCAGAAAAATTATCACCAGAGAAGCGACCGGCAGTAAATGCATGGTAAGTACTATTTATACAAGTGTACTTTTCTATTTATCGCTTAATGCTTTTATGAAAGAATTATTTATAGCCGTATAAACTATAAATTGATGCCGTTACCTGTCCGTTACCAACCATTGCTTTAGCGGACAAGACGTTCCCTCATAAACAATAAACCAGTGTCGTGCATTTCTCAAAGTGCTACAGCGGTTCGGCTGTTAAGTCAGACAATTTTTATATAAATGCAGCCACCGCCATTTCGGGACAAAAACCTCTTGAAACCCAAACTCCCGGCTGCCCGAAAATATGAGCCTGAAAAATGACAACGTCAACTCATCTGGTAACAACAGAGAACCGGGGCGAGCGCTTGTTCCTGATTCTGACCCTGGGGGCGCTAACAGCACTTGGGCCGTTGGCCATTGACCTCTACCTGCCCGCCATGCCCACCATCGCAAAGAGCATGGGGGAGCCATTAAGCCGGATACAGTACACGCTGAGTGCCTATACCATTGGCTTTGCCATAAGCCAGCTGGTGTGTGGCCCGTTATCGGACCGGTTCGGCCGGAGAACGGTCATGTTCCCGGGCATCATCTTCTATATCCTGACCAATATTCTGGCCGCCCTGTGTACCAGCGCCACCCAGCTGATTATTGTCCGGGTACTGCAGGCGATGGCCGGAGCGGCCATTATGGTGACGATTCCGGCCATGATCCGGGATCTGTTCCCCAGGGAACAGGTAGCCAAAGCACTGTCCTCCATTCTCATGGTCATGACCGTGGCACCCTTGGCTGCGCCACTGTTGGGCGGGCAGATTCTCAAGTTCTTTGGCTGGCAGAGCCTGTTTATCTTTCTGGCGATAACCGCCTGCCTGTCATTAATTCTGGCCTTTTTCCGGGTTAAGGAGACATTGCCAGCTGAAGACCGGCTTATGGTGTCGCCAGTACAACTGGCACTGAACTACGCCAACATCCTGAAAAACCGGGAAGCCATTGGCTGTATTCTCTGCCATGCTTTTTTCTTTGGTGGCATGTTTGCGTTTATTTCCGGCTCTCCCTTCGTCTACATTGAGCTGTTTGGCATCCCCGCTGAACAGTATGGGCTGTTCTTTGCCATTAACATCCTGGCCATGGGGATCACCAATATGGTGAATATCCGCCTGGTTGAGCAGTTCAAACTGTTTACGATTCTGCGCTCAGGCAGCCTGATCGCAGCGGTCTCTGCACTTTTGCTCCTGCTAAACACGGTTACCGGCTTTGGCAGCCTGCCCGGACTGATGATCCCGATTGCCTGCTATATCGCCTGTATTGGCTTGACGGGTCCTAACTCCAACGCCCTGGCCCTGGCCCACTTCCCCAAATCGGCAGGAACAGCAAATGCCCTGGCAGGCGCACTGCGTTTTACCATGGGGGGGATTGCCTCTGCTTTGGTTGGTTACCTGCATGATGGAACAGCCATTCCCATGGCAGCGGTGATGGCTGGTTGCGGAATACTCTCTATCGCTTCACTGTCGTTGGTAAAGAAAGAAGGAGAAATAGAAGCGCCTGTAACGGTAGGTTAAGGCTGTCCGAAAATTGTCCCTGAACTTTATCTGGTTCAGGGACGCTGAAATAGCCCACTCACTCACATTTACGGTGTGGTTTGTGCAAAAATATTTCTACATTTCTGAACAGCTTTAGCTGCTTTTGACATCTTGCGTTGCAGTTTTTCATCCGCCCGGATCAGTCCAGCAATGGCACTTTTGTCAATGCGGGATAACAGCGAATCAAAAGCATCCAGATGCTCCTTCATTATTGCTCTCTCAATATCTGAAACCGGATCTGGTACGCGAATTGACCTGTCTGGTAGAACAAAGGATTTCAGGTTATGTTTAATGTTATCGAGATCCGCCATTAGTTTAAGAGTGTGATCCTGTTGCACCTTAGTCACATCCTTCAGCTGTTGATACTCCCTTTCTAACAACGCAATCTTTTCAGATTTATCAATACGCTGGTGACCATTAATAATCGATTGGTCTACGCGTAAAAGTTGTGCCAATTCCAGAAAGAGCTTGTCATCAAATGGTTCTTTAGTTTTTAGAATATCCAATTGTTTCCTGGGATTAAACAGGTCGGGAGCGTTTGTTAAGCAATGGATAAATAGGTGATTAAGAACAATACCAACTTTTCCTTGCCCGCGGCACAATTCGAGCTTACACGTCTCCAGATCAGCTAAACCCGGTCTAACCGGTGTCGGCGCGCCCCTGTAAACCGAGCTTGTCGTATAATTGGCAGGAGTATGGGTCTTGTGGGTGGCCAACTGACTGAGCGGTTCTGACTGATCTGTGCTACACAGTTCGACTGCGCCTGTATCATCAGGATCATCTGACAATGACTGCAGGCTTGCCCCTGATGGATCCACGTTATGGTGACTATTGCCAAACAGCAGGGATAATCCGGACACCGCGAAAATCGCGCCACATACCGCAGCCAGAACATAGAAGCCAGTGGACAGGGCAGCCACAGCGGCTACTCCCGAGACAAAACAGGTCACTGCTTTAAGTGCTTTAATAGCGCGACCAAGCCAGCGGCCAGAACCAGTAGATGCCGGATCATCTTGAGCAGATCCCAAGCTATTTGGGGGGGGCATCGGGGCTTCAGAGATCATAAATTATATTCCTTTAGAATGCCCTAATTAGAGTGTGCAGCTGTTAAAAAGTTTTATTTATGAAAAAAAATAATTGCTGCTGGAACAAGCCCCGGCTGGAGGAATGCCTGGGAGGCTGTCCGAGAATTGGTCCCTGAACTTTCTCTGGTTCAGGGATACTGAAATAGACCACTCACGACCATTTACGGTGTGGTTTGTGAAGAATATTTCTACATTTCTGGACAGCTTCAGCTGCTTTTGACATCCTGCGTTTCAGTTTTTCATCAGCCCGGATCAGTTCAGCAATGGCACTTTTGTCAATGCGGGATAATAGCGCATCAAAAGCATCCACATGCTCCTTCATTGTTGCTATATCAATATCTGAAACCGCATCAGATTCGCTAATTAAACTGTCTGGTAGAACAAAGGCATGCAGGTTCTGATTAATGTTCTCGAAATCCTCCTTTAGTTTACAAATACTATTCCGTTGCAACTCAGGCACTTCCGCCAGCTGTTTATACGCCCTTTCTAACAACGCAATCTTTTCAGATTTATCAATACGCTGGTGACCATTAATAATCGATTGCTCTACGCGTAAAATTTGTGCCAATTCCAGAAAGAGCTTGTCATCAAATGGTTCTTTAACTTTTAGAATATCCAATTGTTCCCTGGGATGAGTCAGATCGCGACAGTCTTTTAAGCAATGGTAAAATATGAGACTAAGAACTGTATTAACTTCTGCTTGCCCGAGGCGCAATTTAATCTTACACATCTCCAGGTCAGCTAAACCCGGTTTATAGCGATTACCGGGGATTTCATTGCCCCTCTCTGACCTCGTTGTATTAACCGGATCCGAAGGGTTCCGGTAAAACATCTCCTCTCTGAAATGACCAGAGACACTTTCGTAAGTAGAGTTACGTGTTATCGGGCAAGTACCAATATAGCCGAGAACTTCTTCTTTATCACCATCATCTGTCGGTGATTGTGAATCGGACTCTGAAGCATCCTCAGCTTGAATAATATTATCAAACAGCGAGGGTATTGCTGGCACAACGAAAACTGCCCCCAATAACGTTGCCACAAGATAAACGCCTGTAGCCAGAATCACGACAGGCAAAGCGACTACCCCCGAGACAAAAAGACCCACTGCCTTAAGTACCTTGATCGCTCGCCCCTTCCAAGAGCCAGAATCAGGAGATGCCGGATCATTTTGAGCAGCTCCCAAGCTATTTGGCGGGGTTGCAGGGTTTCCAGAGATCATAAAATATTCCTTTATTGCATTAGAATTTCCTTATTAGAGTGTGCAGCTGTTAAAAAGTTTCATTTATGAAAAAAATAATTGTTTACCTGAACAGCCCCGATTGGAGGAATACCAAGGGATTAACCACATTGGTGTATTTTTCGGTATAGAACGGCCTTCCCCATGAAAGCCGTGATTTTTGTTCAAACAGGCTATTTCAGGATCCCAGAAATAGCCCACTTCATTAATATTTACGATCAGTCCCGTTTAAAATATTTCGACATTTCTTAATCACTGCATCCGCTTCTGACAACCGTCTCTGCAAAAAACCATCGGAGTCGATAAAGCAACCAGGCGGCGAGCACTTTCTAATTTCGGCCAACAGTGTATCCAGAGCATCCAAGTGACAATTCATTTGTGCCACTTCATTTTCTGGGACCGGATCGGGTATGGAAATAATCCTGCGTACCAGGGAATAGCGTTTCAGGTCTTTTTCAAGGTTTTCCAGATTGACCATGTGAGTGTTAGCATGCTGCAACTGCGCTTGTAATCCTTCCTCCTGCTGTTCAACCAGTTTCTCCAGCAACTCAATCTTGACAGCCTTATCCGTTTGCTGGTGACTATCAATAACCGATTTCTCTACTTTTAAATTTTTTGCCAGAAGCAGAAATAAATTTTCATCAAATGGTTCACTGGCCCTGAGATCACCTATTCGTTGCCTGTAATCAGAACCACTGAGCCCTGTCAAGCTATTCATCCTCATGGCCTCAAGAACAAATCGGACATTTCTGATCACATCGTTCAGCTCACTGCCACACCTTAACAGTTCAGTTGTGGACAGCAGGCCCATGCCATTATTGGTGCTGACATTAACCGTCGGCGGATTCACTGGCTGCAACGGTGCCGACGAGCCCCCGTAAACCGGGTTTGTCAAAGGATCGGCAGGAGTATGCGTCTTGTGGGTGGCCACCTGACTGACCGGTTCTGACTGGTCAGTGCTACACAGTTCAACCTGACTGACCGGTTCTGACTGATCAGTGCTACACAGTTCGACCGCGCCTGAATCATCAGGATCATCTGACGGTGACTGTGGGCTTGCCCCTGATGGTTCCACATCATTATGACTTTTGCCAAACAGCAGGGATAACCCGGATACAGCGAAAATCGCCCCGCATACCGCAGCCACAACATAAAAACCAGTAGCCAGGGCAGCCACAGCGGCAACTCCCGAGACAAAACAAGTCACCCCTTTAAGAACCTTAATAGTGCGACCAAGCCAGCTGCCAGAACCAGTAGATGCCGGATCATTTTGAGCAGCTCCCAAGCTATTTTGGGGGGTTATCGGGGCTCCAGAGATCATAAAGTATATTCCTTTATTGTCTTAGAATTCCCTTTTTAGAGTGCGCACCTGTTAAAAAGTTTCATTTATGAAAAAAATAAATATTACTGCAACAAGCCCCGGTTGGAGGAATACCAGGGGATTGACCACATGTGATATTTTTCGGTATGGCACACCCTTCCCCATGGCAGCCGTGATTTTTGTTCAAACAGGCTATTTCAGGGTTCCTGAAATGGCCCGCTTCAATAATATTTACGATCAGTCCCATTTAAAATATTTCGACATTTTTTAATCGCTGCATCCGCTTCTGACAACCGTTCATGCAATGAGTCATCAGCGTCGATAAGGTCAGCAAGCGAGCGCTTTCTAATGTTGGCCAACACTGAATCCAGGGCATCCACATGACGCTTCATATGTGACACGTTACTTTCTGGTACCGGATCAGGTATTGAACTAATGTTGAGTAACGGGGAGTGGCGTTGCAGGTCTTCTTTAAGGTTTTCCAGATTGACCATTTGAGTTTTAACATGCCCCAGCTGCACTTTGGGCACATCCTTCTGCTGTTCAACCAGTTTCTCCAGCAAATCAATCTTGACCGCCTTATCCAGTTGCTGGTGACCATCAATAACCGATTTATCCGCCTTTAAACGTTTTGCCATAAGCAAAAATAAATTTTCATCAAATGGTTCATCAGTTCTAAGAGTATCTATGTGCTTCCTGTAAAGTGACGGGCTGTCGGCTGATAAACTATACAGCCTCATGGCATCAAGAGCCACATGGACATTTCTGATCCCATCGTCCAGTGTACTGTGACACCTCAGCAGTTCAGCCTTGGGCAGGAGGCCCCTGCCATTACTGGTACTGACATTAACCGTCGGCGGACTCATTGTCTTCACCGGTGTCGACGCGCCCCTGTAAACAGTGCTTGTCGTATAATCGGACGGAGTATGGGTCTTGCGGGTGACCACCTGACTGACCGGTTCTGACTGATCAGTGCTACACAGTTCGACTGCGCCTGTATCATCAGGATCATCTGACAGCGACTGTAGGCTTTCCCCTGATGGTTCCATGTTATTATGACTATTGCCAAACAGCAGGGATAATCCGGACACCGCGAAAATCGCCCCGCATACCGCAGCCGCAATATAGAAGCCAGTGGACAGGGCAACCACAGCAGCTACTCCCGAGACAAAACAGGTCACCGCTTTAAGTACGTTAATAGCGCGCCCCAGCCAGCTGCCAGAACCAGTAGATGCCGGATCATCTTGAGCAGTGCCCAAGCCATTTTGAGCCGGTATTGGGTTACCGGAGATCATAAGATATATTCCTTAATTCTATTAATAATGCCCCCTTAGATTGAGTGAATGTTTAAAAGTTTCATTTATAAAAAAAAGAATAATTGTGTGCTGAAACTTGGGGCAGGCGCTCAGAGACTGGTCACATTCCTGATATTTTCCGGTACAATGCCCAGCGCTAACAACCGCTGGAAACAAACAAACGATGACATACAGGGTGGCCATTAACGGGTATGGGCGAATCGGCCAGTGCGTGCTGCGTGCACTCTATGAAAATGGCTTTCGTGATCATCCTGTGCATGGTATGGAAGTGGTCGCCATCAATGAGCTGGCCAATATTGACACGCTGACCTACCTGACCCGCTATGATACAACCCATGGCCGTTTTCCGGGCCGGGTGTTGGCAGACGATAGCCACCTGTTTATCGGCGATGACCGCATTCGGGTGTTTAACCAGCCAGATCCACAGGAAATCAACTGGCAAGACCTGAACATCGACCTGCTACTGGAATGCTCAGGCTCGTTTAATGATCGGGCTACCGCAAATCTTCATATTGAACGGGGAGCTTCCCGTCTGCTCTTTTCCCAGCCAGCAAAACCGGACGTGGATGCAACCATCGTTTACGGTATCAATGAACAGCAGTTAAACGCCAGGCACTGTATTGTTTCCAGTGCATCCTGTACCACTAACTGCATTGTGCCTGTGCTCAAAACGTTAAACGACGCCCTCGGGATTGACTATGGCTCCATGACCACCATCCATTCCGCCATGAATGATCAACCGGTTATTGATGCCTATCATCAAAACGACCTGCGTCTGACCCGCAGCGCCCTGCACTCCATCATCCCGGTTGATACAGGCCTTGCCAAAGGCATTAACCGTTTGCTGCCTGAACTCAGGGGGCGATTTACAGCCAGTGCCGTGCGGGTTCCCACCATTAATGTTTCCTGTATTGACCTGACAGTTCAGGTCAGCAGAAACACCTCAGCAGCAGAAATCAATCATATTCTGGAACAGGCCACCTCTGGTCGTCTTGAAGGGATACTGGGTATGACCAACGAGCCCCACGCCTCAGTGGATTTTAACCATGATGCCCGCTCTTGCATCGTTGATGGTACACAAACCCAGGTTTCTGCCAATCGTCTGGTCAGGCTACTATGCTGGTTTGACAATGAATGGGGCTTTGCCAATCGGATGCTGGATGTTGCGGGTTACTGGCTAGGAGCCTGTCGGACTTAAGACTGTCCTACGCGGCAACTGCTCCTGCGTTGCTCTAACTCCTGCATCCATGCAGTCGTGCGGTTGCGATAAATTGGTCTAAAAATTCCTGCTTCTTCGTCAAATAGCCCCGCTATTCTCCTCAGAAGCAGAAATTTTTATCCTCAATTTCTCGCAATCCTCGCTACGGGGTCGCCTAGACGGACGCTTAAGTCCGACAGGCTCCTAGGAATTGTCCCTGAATAACGTACTTTTGGCTCTTTTCGAATTCCTTAATCGTCAACTAATACCACTATGATGCGTTTTTCTGCCAGATCGTCACTATTTTCGCTATGGTATACGATATCCTCAGGCTGGTGAATCAGATCACCTTGATCATTGGAAAACATATACCCGGCATTCCCGATTTCTTCGTCATTAGGGCCATAAGGATAATTCTCTACAGTGCCTTTAACAGGGAATGTTACTTTTGAACCAGGTGACTTTTTGCCAATATTAAGCCCGCCTCCTGAATACTTCACACCCGTTTTGGTTGCGTTGGTATTGTCATTCAATTGAACGACCATACTTTTTTTGCCGGGATCTTTATGCCAGTGCATACCTTTTATCCCCCTTGAGGGAATTAACGGGTAACGAATGAGGTAAATACCCACAACGTTTACCGAACGATCCCGCCACTGAAATTCATCGGCCATTTTATCCAATGCTTCTGAGCATAGAGCCCGGATTGCAACCGATGAAGTAGTCAAGCTGGCCTGAAATACCTCCTTGTTCATCAAATGACTATTTTCATCAAACTGAATTGGCATTTCAAAGCATAAACGGGCGGTGAATAAAGGATTTTCAGAATTAATAGTAAAATCCAGACTTTCAAATATATTGCTTGAATTTATATATCTTACTCCACGATGACCGTCCAGAAAATTATTGACAAGCTCCGAACAGAAATATCTATCATCATTATTTATTTCCAAATTGACCTGATCTAAAAGAGGTTTAGAAAACACAGGGCAAATGGTTCTGAATCTATCGCCAAATTTTATGTTTGTGGCCTGTGTATGTTTTTTTTCATCAGAAAATCCATCAGAATTTCCAGAGGCGGCTGTAAAAGCTGACGTCGTTGAGGGGGAAGAAAAGTCAGCACGTAACATCGTTATCACTCCCTTGGTCTGATAAGTTGTTATTAATAGACTGAGTCAAACACAGCAGCATTAGAGTTCCCAAAGCACAAAAAGTTCAACAAAAAGTGAATAAACTGGTAATTTCAACCATCCCCAATGATGAAACCCGAGATAATTGCCGTACTCACATCAGATCACCGGGTAATCCCGCAGAAATTTGCTTTATCGCCGATACCTGCCTTTTACTTTGGTGGAAGCTGAGTGTTGGTATCCTGTAAAGTCTGAGATCCTGAAACGCCATAAGTTGTCACCAGCTATCCCCGCACCATTAACGTTTTCAAACAACATCCACGATAAATTTTGTGACCCTTTGGAAACTCTTGGATCACCGTTTGATTCAGGTCATAAGAGCGTATCAATGCATACCTGAAGTGTCATTTATGTGCTATTGTCCCCGACGTTTTTTCGCTATTCCCCAGGCAATTTCTTCCAGGCAGGTATTAATAAGTAGCTAACCATATGAAATATGGCCAGCTACTTAAACAATGCTTACCTCTGAGAAACTCAGCCATCAGTGAATATCAAGAGGGCTCCCAATGAACGTTTTAACAATGACCGACCTGGATCTGGCAGGCAAACGCGTGCTGATCCGTGAAGACCTGAATGTTCCGGTAAAAGACGGCAAGGTCACCAGTGACGCCCGTATTCTGGCGTCTCTGCCAACCATCGAGCAGGCTCTGGCAGCCGGTGCTCACGTCATGGTGACCTCTCACCTGGGTCGCCCGACTGAAGGTGAGTATGAAGAGCAGTTCTCCCTGAAGCCAGTAGCAGACTACATTGGCAACCTGCTGGGTAAGGAAGTTCGCCTGGTCAAAGACTGGGTTGACTTTGGTTTTGACGTGGCAGCCGGAGAGCTGGTTATTCTGGAAAACTGCCGTTTCAACGTCGGCGAAAAGAAAGACGACGAAGCCCTGTCCCGCAAAATGGCCGCCCTGTGCGATATTTATGTGATGGATGCTTTCGGCACTGCACACCGCGCCCAGGCTTCCACCCATGGTGTTGGCAAGTTTGCCGCTGTTGCCTGTGCCGGTCCACTGCTGGCGGCCGAGCTGGAGGCTCTGGGCAAGGCTATGGATAAACCAGAGCGTCCGATGACGGCGATCGTTGGTGGTTCCAAGGTTTCTACCAAGCTGACCGTGCTTGAGTCGCTGTCCGGCGTTTGTGACCAGCTGATCGTCGGTGGCGGTATCGCCAACACCTTCCTGGCAGCTGCTGGCAAAAATGTGGGCAAGTCCCTCTACGAAGCAGACCTGATCCCTCAGGCCAAAGCCCTGATGGAAAAGTGTGATATCCCGATGCCAGTGGATGTGGTTTGCGGTAAGAAATTCGATGAGAACGAGACCGCCATCATCAAGTCGGTGGATGAGGTTGAAGATGACGATATGATCTTTGACGTTGGCCCGGAAACCCAGAAGCTGTTTGCCGACGTTCTCACGGCAGCAAAAACCATCCTGTGGAATGGTCCGGTGGGAGTTTTCGAGTTTGACCAGTTCGGTGAGGGTACCCGTTCACTGTCCATGGCCATTGCCAACTCAGATGCATTCTCCATCGCTGGCGGTGGCGATACCCTGGCCGCTATCGACAAGTACGGCATTAAAGATAAAGTGTCGTACATTTCCACCGGTGGCGGTGCCTTCCTTGAATTTGTCGAAGGCAAGGTTCTGCCTGCAGTAGCCATGCTCGAAGTAGCAGCCAAGTGCTGATCGGTCGATCAAAAGAGCCGGAAGACAATTTATGTTCTTCCGGTATTTTTCCTTCCTTTCCCCCCCTTGTTTACTTGCTTCCCTGAAAAAATAGTCTTTCCATAAAGGACTCTGCTGCTGATTGAGTATTGTCTGAGTGACTGAGTCCTGTAGAATGCTCTCGTCGAACACCTTTAGATCAGCTGATTCTATTGAATGCAGAAACCAACTGCTGGCCTGCGTTAATGTGCTTTTTACTGGCATAGTTCTTGTATTCAGCACATACACTGACTTCTACTGTCGTGTGCTGCCCTCAATAAATAAGGGCAATGTTAACTGTACGACAGCCCGGCAACTTGCCAAATTGGCTGAATGTCTGATGATGAAGTTCACACATTGCAGGGAACCACTTCATGGCACTCTACCTGACCGTTGGTTATTTTCAGTAAACGTCGTCAAAAGGATTTGTTATGTCATCTGAACAAGCGGCTTTGCAACAGGGATGGTATCTGCTGAAAGCCAAAAACCGGGAAGAGGTTCGTGCCCGGGATAACCTTGAGCACCAGGGCTTTGAGGCCTATTGTCCTCTCATTCAGGAAAAAAGCACTCGCGTTCCCCTGTTTCCGGGCTATCTGTTCATCCGCTTAGACAAGGACGCCCTTCCCTCTTTTCACAAAATCCGTTCAACCCGGGGCATCGCCCAGGTTGTCCGGTTTAATAAGATCAGTCAAAAGCTATATAACGAAGGGCGACTTCCTGAAAAGGATATGGGCAAGCTACTACCCAGGCCGATACCTGATGGTGAGCAGCTGATCGACCAGATTGAGGCATTTGTCTGGAAATACAATGGCCGCATTCCGGATGAAAAGCCAGACTCCGTCAGCTTCAAAGAAGGTGAGTCGGTACTGTATAACAACCCTCTTTTCCAACATCTTGAAAGTACGTTTGTCAAAGGTGTTAAGATCGACCGTGGTATTATTCTTATCCAGTTCATTGAAAGTCAGCGAACTGACGAAGGCATTGAAGAAAAGATTGTTGCCAGAAAAGAGATAGAAGTTCCCTTAAAGGACCTCCAGAAAGTACCTGTAGAAAGTTAATGGACAAACTTAAGCTTATCTCTGATATGCGCCCGCTCTCGTACGGCCTGACTCCGTATCCTCACGAGCAGGCATACTTTGAGTATTACCGCATTGACCTGGAAAAGCGCCTCCCTGATGTCCAGCATTGCCTGGGGTATATAAACAGCACTGAATACCGCATTGCCTGCCACTTATATACCCGACCTGAAGCCAAAGGCTCGGTATTTCTGCTCCATGGCTACTATGACCATGTCGGCTTGTTTGAGCATATTATCCGCTTCTTTATTGAAGAAGGCTTTAACGTTCTGGCCTACGATCTTCCCGGTCACGGGCTTTCCAGTGGCCAGCCAGCGACCATTGAAGACTTTGCACACTATCGCCTGGTGCTGGCAGATGTTATGCAGTACTGCACGTCAATGCTGCCCGGGCCATGGCTTGCCTACGGTCAGAGTACAGGGGGTGCCATTATTACCGAGCTTTTGCATCACCATACCAGGCAAGGCACGCCGATGCCTTTTGATCAGGTTATCCTGTCTGCTCCACTGGTTCGGCCCTGGTTATGGAAACTCAGCCGACTACAGCTCTATCTGGTCCGGCCTTTTATTCGCCAGATTCCCAGACAATTCAAAGATAACTGTCGGGATGAAGACTTCCTGAACAGAGCGCACAATGATCCACTGGCACCAACCGTGTTACCCACACAATGGGTCTCTGCTTTAGACCGCTGGATTCGAACAATAGAGTCATCCAAAGAGCAAATCCCGTTAAGCCCGCTGATCCTTCAGGGCACGGATGACACCACAGTGGACGGCCCCTATAACATTCAGGCTTTAGGGCAACTATATCGCTCGCCCAAAGTCCTCTGGCTGGAAGGTGCCCGGCATCACCTGCCGAATGAGCTGACAGAAACTCGGGCTCAATATATGCAATGGTTATCAAAAGAGATGGATGCCCGGCAGGCTGACCGGGAATAGCCCCCTCCAGACAACTCTTTCCAGTAGGCGACCCCGACGCAGGAATGGCATAAAATTGAGGATAAAAATCCCGATTACAAGCACCTTGTAGCAAGCACATTATAGATGGTGCCTACCGTTGCACTTATCCCATAAACTCCACAGGAAGTCCCAATCAATGAAATACATAGGAGCACACGTCAGTGCGGCCGGTGGTGTCGAAAATGCCCCGGTGAATGCTCATGAATTAGGCGCAACCGCCTTTGCCCTGTTCACCAAAAATCAAAGACAGTGGAAGGCCAAACCACTGTCAATGAAGAGCATCGAGTTATTCAGAGAGCGTTGTGAGCAATATCATTTCACACCGCAACAAATTCTTCCCCACGACAGTTATCTGATCAACCTGGGTCATCCGGAGCAGGAAGCCCTGGAAAAGTCCCGGGCGGCATTTATTGATGAGATGGAACGGTGTATGCAGCTCGGTCTTGACCGACTGAACTTTCACCCGGGCAGTCACCTGAGAAAAATCGGGGTATCGGACTGCCTGGGTAAAATTGCCCAATCCATCAATATAGCCCTTGAGCAAACTCAGGGCGTGATTGCGGTGATCGAAAATACCGCAGGCCAGGGCAGCAACCTGGGGTGGCAATTTGCCGAAATCGCCGAAATCATTGATCAGGTGGACGACAAAAGCCGTGTTGGTGTCTGTCTGGATACCTGCCACACTTTTGCTGCCGGTTACGACCTTCGCACACAGGACGCCTGCCAGAAAACGTTTGCCGAGTTCGAGCAGGTCATTGGTTTTCAGTACCTGAAAGGCATGCACCTGAATGACTCCAAAGGTGCACTGGGCTCACGAAAAGACCGGCATCACAGCCTTGGTCAGGGCGAGATTGGCTGGGAGGTGTTCCGCTATATCATGGCTGACAGCCGGTTTGACGGCATTCCCATGGTTCTGGAAACCATTGATGAAACCCTCTGGGCGGACGAGATAGAGTCACTGAAAATGATGTCCGGAGCCTATCCGTAACCGAAGGATACTCCCGCCGGGCCGGGCGGGAGGTGAATTTTGTCAGCCTCCTAGAGTCCTGAGTTTCCGCCTTTAGGCCCTATGGGTCCTTCGACAGGCCTCAGGGTGTACGGGTATTAACACTTTTCTGCACTAGTATTCTGCATGCATTTCCATCTGTTCATTGCAATCCGCATTCCCCGTTCTTAAACGGATACGTGTCAGGAACTCCCCAGCAGTCAAACCCACTTCTTCTCCTGGTGGCAAGCTGTCGTCTGGCTGCCCGGAGACTCCATCTACAGAGTTGGCGGGACTGAGCAGAGCTTTCAAGTTGTCCAACTTTTGTCGGTCGTCACTGCCCTGATCATTTAACGTTTCCCAAAAAACATTCAGGGTATCGCCGAAATACTTCGCCATGCTATTGGCTACATACTTTTCCCTGTCGACCATTGCGACGGGGCAATAATTTTCAACTCTTGGAATTATATAAAAGTACCTGGTGTCGACTAATGGTTCTGGCACACGGAAAGTAATGCAATATTCTTCTTCCCAGAAATCTTCTTCCAGGAAATCTTCTCCCCAGTAATCATGATGGGTGGAGTTTATATCTTCATACTGTCTGGAAACCTCAAATATACCGTATAAGCTCTCATAATCGGAAAAGTATTTATCAAGAAAGTCGTTTATCTTAATACTTTCCACAAAGAAGAAGTAATCATCTGATGAATCCAGAGCTGGCGTTTCATTTGCCCTGATAGTCCGTTGGATCGCATTGGCTGCCTCATCAGCAAGCCCTTCCTGGTACAGCTTGTCTCTGACCTGTCTGGTGAAACGTGCTTTTGCGTCTTCAGAATACACACTCTGGGTACAATACACCGTGCATTTTTTGCTGTCCTTTAATTCATCACGGATCTGCTCCCGAATTCGATCCAACAGTTGTACTCCTGAAGGTAGTAAACAGCGACCAACTGGTGTTGATGCGGTTTCCCTGCCCACGGCACCTTCTGGATTATCTCCAGGCATCTGAGCACTTACATCAGCCGCTGGTATTTGATGGATGTTTCTTGCCCCATGCCGGGTGCTCGGTCTGCCCTCGTCTGGATGGTTTGAACCATCTGTGTGGGGAAAAGCACCCCCCTGCACTGTCGATAAGTTCATCTCGTTACTATCCTCATGTTTTAATTCATGAATATAGTCTGCAATCCGGGTTGCAGATTATTGGTACTCTGGATGTGTACCTGGCAGTAAAAAACCAATAGATAGAATTCATCAAAAAAAGTTCCATATATTTACTTTCTCCCCGCCAGCACCTGGAATCGATTGTTCACAACATAATCAAAAATTAAAACGAACGTTTTTCTAAAAAAAGTGTCCAACTTTTAACAGTTCGATTTTATGAACCATCGTACTGCATAATCCAAAACAGATAATTCAGTTTTATCAAATAGTTATTTCACAGAAGGAGCTGAGAAGTCATGATCAGGGAAGCAATACCAGGCGTGGATGAGCGCTATCCGGGTTTATTTTTACCAGCACCTGAAATAGCGGTGTCACAGGGGTTGGCGAACGACAGGAAAAATTCCACTGAACAAATGCCAAAGACAGGCCAGCCTCTGAATCATCGAGCCCTCAAAGTAGCCTACGTGGGAATGGGCCCTATTGCCCTTTACAATGCATTGCAATTGAAGGCAGGGCAGCCTGATACGGATATAGAAATGTTTGAAAAGAGAGCAGAATACGCTCGAAATCACACAGTTCACATTGATGATCACTGCTTCAGATCACTGAAGAGTTATGACCATCCGGTG
Organism: Endozoicomonas sp. ALE010; assembly: GCF_049310165.1. Taxonomy (NCBI): domain Bacteria; kingdom Pseudomonadati; phylum Pseudomonadota; class Gammaproteobacteria; order Oceanospirillales; family Endozoicomonadaceae; genus Endozoicomonas; species Endozoicomonas sp. ALE010. The sequence continues at coordinate 90,645 of NZ_JBLYNV010000009.1, forward strand.
TTAACACAGGGAATGGCGCAGCTTAGAGATAAAATCCGCAGGCAGCATGGTCATATCAGTTGTAAAGAGCTTGAAACCGATCTGAAGTTAATTGCCCAACGAATGGGCATCACCCTGCACGCTGGCAGTGATTATGAAGTGGTTGCCATTGGCGATGGTAAAGTAACGTTTACATCAGGAGAAGCCCTGTTTGATGCCCTTGTCTGTGCCGATGGCGCACATTCAAAAAGTAGAAAAGCGTTACTGAAAATGGCAGATAACCCCGGCTACCAGGGAGAAGATATTGCCTTCTCCGAACTGTCATCAACCGATGAAGACAGTGAGTTTACCTCAAAAAAAGACCTGCAATATCGAGTCAGGGTAAAATACCAGGTCAAGGGCCCAACGAAAAAGCTGGCCAGTGGCTGGCTCAATCTTTCCCGCTATGTTTATGCAACCTTCAAACTGATGTTATCACCGGTCGAAGAGAGAATTCGCCCACTCAATGAACAGACCAATGAGGTCACCATCGACTTTTTTATTTCGAAAGCAGAGTTCGAGAGTCTGTCTGGCTACAACCTTGGCCATGCCGCAAAGCTCTCCGACAGTAAAGTAAGGGATAGCCTGAAAGAAAAAATAAAAAACTGGCAGGCGATAAAGCAGCAATACTGCCAGGAAACCCTCATTGCTGACACTGAAGAATTGACGCCCCATACCCTGTCTATTTTTCATGCCCGAAAAGTTCACCATGTCACGCCATCCGGCAAGCTTATCTGCATCGCCGGAGATGCCGCCACATCACTTCCCTATTACCGCTCGTTGAATAACTTTCTGGTGGTAGGTGCCAAACTTGGCAGAAAGCTGGCATCGGCAAGCAGGGCAGATTTAGCCAAAACAGGCGAAGCCTATGAGCAATACGCCAGCCGTCGTGCTCGCTGGGAAGGCTTTAAAGCCAAACTCAAAAACTTCATGATCAACGTTATGAAACTCTGTTTATGGATAAGTAATAAAGTGTACTGGAAAATCAATGTCTGGGATCCGTTGAAACTTAAGGATTGGAGAAAGACATTACCCGAATGGGAAATTCAACGGCATCATCCCACTGCAATGTTAACCGTTGGATAATCGGAGGCAGTCCGAGAATAGACTCACCTCACAAAACGGAATGGTTATTCTTGATTTTCACCACCCTCACCATGGGGTCGCCCGGACGGGCGCTATGCTCGGACCAGACGGGATGCGTGTATGCTTTCAATGTTTATCCTCATTAATCTGACGTTTGATGGCGGGCTGCCGGTTCTGGATTCACTGTCAGACATCAATCGACCGCAAAGAAACCAGTTCCATGCTATCCCGTTTGTACCCCATAGCGGGTGCATGGCAGAAAATCGCATCTTTGATCCGGGTAATGGGCCGCAGGACTAACTCTTTGCCCCTTAACCCTCCCTTATAGCCCTGGTACCACTCGTAGCTGGTATACAGCACAACGCCACCGGTGAGAATGCCCGCTACTACCCCTCCGGCCAGGGCAGGTAACGGAATGCCTGCATCCACTTCGTCGGTGTTAAGGAGCGATGAAGTATTGCCGTTATCGATTGTGTTAACCGATAAAGAATCCGGTGAACTTGACAGGCTCGTCGATAACGATGTTTTTGCGCTCGGTGAGTAGTTCCGGTAATCGGGGCTGTCTGTGGTAGCCAGGGTTACAGTGCTGTTGCCATGTGTTTCCAGAGGTGAAGATAATACGTCATCTGTTGTTTGAGCGCTGCCGACTGTAGTAGTTGTGGCGAGACGTGTGGATGAAGATAATTCGTCAACTGTTGTTGGAACGCTGGCGGCTGTAGTGGTGGTTGTGGTGAGTCGTGTGGTTGGAGCATCACTGCTTACCGTCGAGCATTTTGCCTTATTACAAACAGGAATTTCCATCCTGCTACGCCTACCACCAGTCCTGGTCAGTTTGGTGTTACAGGCATAGGTGCGAGTAAATGGATAAGCAGTGTCGCCAGCGGCTATGCCTGCGTAATTGCCCTTGATCTCACTGTTGCAGGCAGTGGTATCGGTGATTTTTACATTAGCCCTGTGTAGATAGCCAACTCCCACTGCAGCATAGCCCTTTATAGCATAGAGACCTCTTCCTTCAGCGAATATCTTACAATCGATAGCGGTTGTCTGGCTAATCTCTATGTTCTCCCCTTCAAACTTAGATTCAGCCGCAGCAATTGCCACAGCACCTCTAGTATGGGTTGAATACCTGGAGGAAATGTTGACCTGCCTGGCAGTGGTGTTACGGATCACACAATCATTACTAGCGAAGGTAGCGGCAACAGCTACCCGCCCCTCGGCGGACAATTGACCACCTTTGGCCAAAGTATTTTCGATTGTGCTTCCATCACAGTGTACTGTTACAATGCCCGTATCGGATACTGGGCGAAAGAAACCCCCACGAGCCCCTTCGGATTTCAATATGTTGTTGATAGCAGTGGTATTGCTAATAGTGCATTTATCTGCGTTGGCAACAACTACCGCAATCATTGGATCTATTGTCCCAGGTCTCTGCACAAGCAGGTTGTTATTGATGGCAAGGGTATCCTCTATAGTTGTGTCTTTCGCATCAGCTGCAACACCACCTGCAACAACCTCAAGCGTTTTGCCTACCAGCCAGTTATTGGTGAGTCTTGAGTTGCTAACAGTGACTCCTTCCATTTTCGCAGCCATCCAGCCAATGTGTAACTTCTGAGGAGTTTTGTCTGAAGGTTCTGCTGTGATCCGGCAATAGTCAATCGAGTTGCTGTCAAGGGAGGCATCCCCACTGGCTACTCCGGTCAATATTGCTGCAAATGCCGGTTGTTTAAATTTGTAATTTTTGTTTGTATCGTATCGAACATCTGCGATCATCTTCGAGTGCCTGACCTGGTTACCCTCCAGTTTTGCGCCGACGGTCTCACCCGCCAGCATTCCCAGCCTCAAAGCATTGCTGCCGTCATGCACCACAGTGATAATAGAATGTTCCACGGTGTTATTTTTCAACAGTGCGCCTTTGTCGGCTTTACAGGTGACAAGGCCCTTAGAACCAAAGCTAGTGATACGTATATCGGCTTTTTCGACCACCAGGTTACGAACTATCCCCCCCTGCCCCAACGTCGAGAAGAGGCAGCTATCCAGGTTGCTAATTCTCTTACCGTTACCGTTGTATTCACCAGTGAAGTACGGGATGGCTGAGTGGTTGCCAGCATCAAAATGAGCCTCCTGTATATAGGTACAATTGGGTAGATAGCCTTGCTCATTCCCTATCCTGATTCTGGCCAGGTCAGCACTGCTCCGAACAGGAATCGGCTCGCCCCTGCACCCCGGCGGGGTGGTTGCCGAACTGGTCGGTTGTGATGTTGGGAAAGTCGAAGGCGAAACAGCTGAACTCGACGATTCTGAAGATGTTAGCGTTGGCGATAAAGCAGGAGAACTGGTCAATTCCGTAATTGTCGGAGACAAAGACGAAGTGCCGACACTTTCCTGCCGTGAGCTTGATAGCACTCGAGTTAGCGTTGCAGAACTGGCCAATTCTGAAATTGTCGAAGCCGACGATGAAGTGACAACACTTTCCAGCTCTGAGCTTGATAGTGCTGGTGTTGACATTGCAGGGTGGGTCAAATCTGAATTGATCGAAGACGACGAAGTGAGTGTACTTTCCAAATGTGAACTTGACGGTCTCACCGGGAACGATGTTTTTGTACTCAATGGGTAGCTCGGGGAATCAGGGCTGCTTGTGGCAGTCGGGGTTGCCGTGCTGTTGGCCGGTCTATCCAGAGATGAAGATAGAGGTGAAGATAAAAGTTCAGTTGTAGCCTGGCCTCTGTAAGCAGTGGTGGAAACATCAGGACTTTCAGTGGTTAGCATCGTTGTCGAAGCCAGTGAACTGGCAGACTGTGGGCTTGACCGACTCGGCGAAGGCATTCTGCTCGATTTTGAAATTGTCGAAGTCGGTGACGAAGACTGTGCACTTGATGGCATGGATGATGACGTCAGACTGATCGATTCTGACATTGCCGAAGCCGACGATGAAATGCCGACACTTTCCTGATGTGAACTTGATAGTGCTGGCGTTGCAGAGTGGGTCAATTCTGAATCGATTATAGACGACGTAGTTTGTCTACTTTTCAACTGTGAACTTGACGGACTCACCGGGAACGATGTTTTTGTACTCAATGGGTAGCTCGGGGAATCAGGGCTGCTTGTGGCAGTCGGGGTTGCCGTGCTGTTGACCGGTCTATCCAGAGGTGAAGATAAAAGTTCAGTTGTAGCCTGGCCTCTGTAAGCTGTGGTGGAAACATCAGGACTTTCAGTGGTTAGCATCGTTGTCGAAGCCAGTGAACTGGCAGACTGTGGGCTTGACCGACTCGGCGAAGGCATTCTGCTCGATTTTGAAATTGTCGAAGTCGGTGACGAAGACTGTGCATTTGACAGCATGGGTGATGACGTCAGACTGATCGATTCTGACATTGCCGAAGCCGATGATGAAGTGCCGCCACTTTCCAGCTCTGAGCTTGATAGCGTTGACGTTGCAGGACTGGATGATTGTGAAACTGTCGAAGACGGCGAAAAAGTCATTGGGCTGGTCGGCTGAGAACTTGACGCCGATGACGATGACGATGGCATTGCAGTATTGGTCGATGGTGAGGTTGATGTAGCAGTGCCAGGCGGTTCTTTACTGGTTCCCGGATTGTGGTCTTGCGACGTCTGGCCCCCACAACCCGGCAGGCTGGCCAGCGCCAGACAGGCCATAGCCACCTGGTTAATGGTATTGAAGTAGCTATCGGCGGGTATGGCTTTCTGGGCCAGACGCAGGGCCAGCTCTTTAGGTTGAATTTCCAGCTGTATCCATGGGCCACCCGACTGATCACTGCGTTGCCCGGGGTCAAAGTCCGGATGAAAGGATTTAGCCACTGTCTTACTGACATTCCAGATACCCGACCACCACGAACCCTCCGGGATATGGCCACTATCAGTGGCAGCCGAATCAGACGGTGGTGTCATGGTTACGCAGGAAGTAAGTACAGAGTGCATTTCAAAGTTTCCGAGGTTACAGGATTCGGAATACAAATGTAGATGCAAATAAGAATGATTGTTTTTTATTTTTAATAGTACCGGGATTACTGAGCGTTCCTGGCTGACAGCGCTTGCTGCCAGCCGGAAAGAAGGGAATATCAAAACTGTTTGAGAATCTGCTCAACGCTGTCGGTGGCATCACCAAACAGCATACGGCTGTTGTCACGGAAGAACAGTGGGTTCTGGACACCCGCATAGCCGGTCGCCATCGAGCGTTTGAAGACGATCACTTCTCCGGCTTCCCAGACCCGCAATACCGGCATGCCGGCAATAGGGCTGTTGGGATCTTCAGCCGCCGCCGGGTTCACCGTGTCGTTGGCACCGATCACCAGAACCGTATCGGTATCGGCAAAGTCATCGTTGATTTCATCCATCTCTTCCACGATGTCATAAGGCACCTTTGCCTCAGCCAGCAGTACATTCATATGGCCCGGCAGACGACCGGCCACCGGGTGGATACCGAAACGAACTTTGATCCCACGGTCCCGCAGCTTCTTGACCAGGTCACGAACCGGGTGCTGAGCCTGGGCAACCGCCATACCATAGCCAGGCGTGATAATAACACTGGCGGAGTTCTTCAGCTGTTCCGCAACGTCTTCTGCGCTGACTTCGGTATAGTCACCCTGATCACCACCTTCGACGATCGTCCCCTCTGCGGTGCCAAAGCCACCCAGAATCACCGAAATAAACGACCGATTCATGGCTGCGCACATCAGGTAAGAGAGGATGGCACCGGAAGAACCCACCATGGCACCGGTAATGATCAGCAGGTTGTTGCCCAGCATAAAGCCAGTCATGGCCGCCGCCAGACCTGAGTAAGCGTTCAGCATGGAGACCACCACCGGCATATCGGCACCGCCAATACCCAGCACCAGGGTGATACCAAAGGCAAAGGCCAGCAGAGTGACCAGCACCAGGGCCAGAATACTGTGCTGCTGTACATAGACAACACCCATCAACACTGCCAGGCCAAGGATAGCCAGGTTGGTCCAGTGCTTACCGGGCAGTGATACCGGACGGCTGGAAATCTTGCCATGAAGCTTCAACGCCGCCACCACCGAGCCACTGAACGTCACCGCACCAATAATAATCCCGATAAAGATTTCCGAGCTGTGAATCAACTGCTCAGCGGACATGACCAGGTCTTTCAACTGACCAGCCAGTGAGTCATTGGCTTCCAGCGCACTGGCAAAACCAATCAGTACGGCGGCCAGACCACCAAAGCCGTTCAGAATGGCCACCAGCTGTGGCATTTCCGTCATCTGGACTTTAATCGCCAGATAAAGACCAACACCCGCACCCACTATCATGCAGAGCGTTACCAGAGTAATACCGGCAATATGGGCATGTGCCAGGGTGGCCAGAACGGCCACCACCATCCCGGTGATGCCGTAGATATTGCCGTTTTTTGCCGTATCCTGTCGGCTAAGCCCGGCAAGACTCATAACAAACATTAATGCAGCGACCAGATAAGCCGCTACCAGTAATCCTTCAGACATTGCGAGCGACTCCTGTTAATCCAGACGGAACATCTTGAGCATCCGCTGGGTAACAGCGAATCCACCAACAATATTGATGACAGCGACCGTGATGGCAATATCCGACAGGGCAAGTACGATATTGTTGTCACTGCCCATCTGGACCAGACCGCCAACCACCACAATGCCGCTGATAGCGTTGGTAACACTCATCAATGGCGTATGCAGCGCAGACGTCACATTCCAGATAACGTAATAGCCGACGATGGAAGCGAGGACAAAAACGGTGAAATGTTCCAGGAAACTGCCGGGGGCAGAGTTAGCCACACAACCAAAGAGGACAGCACCGACAGCCATCAGTACCGGCTTCAGCCAGGGCCTGGCCTTTGCTTCCTGCTCGGGCTCTTTAGCCACCACCGGTTCCGGCCCGGCAGCCGGGGCTGCACTGACTTTCACCGGGGGTGGTGGCCAGGTGATGCTGCCGTCACGGATCACGGTCAGGCCACGGATCACTTCATCATCAAAGTTGATATCAATCTGCCCATCCTTGTTTGGACAGAGCAGCTTCAGCAGATTCACCAGGTTAGTGCCGTATAGTTGCGATGACTGGGTAGGCAGACGGCTTGGCAGATCGGTATAACCGATCACTTTTACGCCATGGGCGACAGTGATCTGGTCCTTGACGGTACATGCACAGTTACCACCGGTCTGAGCAGCCAGATCGACAATAACACTGCCGGGCTTCATGGCCTTGACCATTTCTTCGGTGATCAGCTTTGGTGCCGGTTTACCGGGAATAAGCGCCGTGGTGATGATGATATCAACGTCTCTGGCCTGCTCCATAAAGAGCGCCATCTCAGCATCAATAAACGCCTGGCTCATCTCTTTCGCATAACCATCGGAAGAGTCCTGTTCTTCTTCATAGTCAAGCTCGAGGAACTCCGCCCCCATACTCTCAACCTGCTCTTTGACTTCAGGCCGGGTATCGAAGGCACGCACAATGGCACCCATACTGCCCGCTGCACCCAGGGCAGCCAGGCCAGCAACACCGGCACCAATGACCAGCACCTTGGCTGGCGGAATTTTACCAGCCGCCGTGATCTGGCCATTAAAGAAGCGGCCAAACTCGTGGGATGCCTCAACCACCGCACGATAGCCACCAATATTGGCCATTGAACTCAGGGCATCCAGGGACTGTGAGCGAGACAGGCGCGGTACGCTGTCCATTGCCAGAATGTTCACATTACGCTGGCTAAGCTTATTCATCAGTGCTTCATTCTGGGCTGGCCAGATGAAGCTGGCCAGGGTAGCACCATCTTTTAGCAGTGCAATTTCATCATCAATGGGCGCGTTCACCTTGAGAATAATGTCTGAATTCCAGACTTCATCACGATCAACGACCCGGGCACCAGCCTGAGTAAATGCTTCATCCCCAAAGCTCGCTTTTACCCCTGCACCTCGTTCAATGACGACGTCAAAACCGAGCTTCTGCAACTTGCCCACTGTCTCGGGCGTTGCAGCAACACGATTCTCGTTTTCCTGGACCTCTCCAGGGATCCCTATGCGCATAACGGTCACCGGAAGCTAAATTAATAGACTTTTCATTCAGTGCATCAGCACCCAGGAGCCTGTCGGACTTAAGACTGTCCTACTGCGGTTGCGATAAATTGGTCTAAAAATTCCTGCTTCTTCGTCAAATAGCCCCGCTATTCTCCTCAGAAGCAGAAATTTTTATCCTCAATTTCTCGCAATCCTCGCTACGGACGCTTAAGTCCGACAGCTCCTAGTGCAGAAAAGCGTTAATACCCTTACACCCCGTTCATCCTGAGCTTGTCGAAGGATGGTGCCACCGTACTTCGACAAGCTCAGTACGAACGGTATGGGTAGCAACGCTCAGCTGCACTAGCGCTCCTGAACCGGATACAAGGAGCCAGTTCAGAGTGCTTACCCCAATCAACAATGCTGGAACTTTTACTGTGAAAACGACCAACGTTCTTACCTGATTTGTACATTGACAAGATCACAGGAACCGACAACAAACGACATCATTCTCACACCAAAAATTCAGGCATATTGAACTGTTTCATAAGATGGAAACCCCGTGCAGGCAGCCTGTCTCAGAAGCCCTTCTTATAAATCAGGGCACACATAGTAAGTGATTTTTTGACAAAGTGGTAATTAACAACACTTGTTAGTGGGATTACCTATTTACCTGTATGCCGAAAACTTTGGCCAACTTTGATAATCCACAGGCAATCTTGCACAGGCACTATCGGTCAGTGTTGAGTGATGAAAAGTTAACTGTGGTTATGGAGGACGGAAAGAATCTTCCCAAAAGGGCAGGAATGCTGCGAAACAAGGTTTGATTTATAAGGCTACAGTTGTATATATCGAGCACAGACTCCACACATTAGCCAAAGCAGTGCTCAGGGTAGCAAATGCACCCTGAGCCCGTGAACACTTCCGTTTATTCCTGGTCTTCCCATTTCAGGCTGCGTTCTACGGCTTTCTTCCAGCCTTTGTACAACTCTGTGCGCTGCTCATCATCCATCACCGGAGTATAAACACGATCAACGCCTACCTTGCCCTTAAGCTCATCAATGCTCTTCCAGAAACCAACGGCAAGACCTGCCAGATAAGCAGAACCCGCTGCTGTTGACTCCGTCACCGTTGGACGAACCACTTCTTTATTCAAAATATCTGACTGGAACTGCATCAGAAAGTTATTGGCAACAGCACCACCATCCACACGCAGCTGTTTCATTTCGATACCGGCATCCTGCTGCATCGCTTCAATCAGATCACGGGACTGGTAAGCAATGGCTTCCAGCGTGGCACGCACAATATGGTTACGGTTGGCACCACGGGTCAGACCGAAAATGGCACCACGGGCATAAGGATCCCAGTAGGGCGCTCCCAGGCCAACAAAGCCCGGTACGACATATACACCATTGGTGTCTTTTACTTTGCCGGCAAAATATTCGGTATCTGCCGCATCACGAACCAGGCCAAGCTCATCACGAAGCCACTGAACAGAAGCCCCACCCATAAAGACAGAGCCTTCCAGGGCATAATGCACCTTGCCATCAATACCAAAGGCAATGGTCGTTAAAAGACCATTTTCAGACTTCACTGGAGCCTCACCGGTATTCATCAACAGGAAGCAGCCTGTACCATAGGTGTTCTTGGCCATGCCTTTCTCATGGCACATCTGACCAAACAGGGCAGCCTGCTGATCACCTGCCATACCAGCCACCGGAATCCGGGTGCCGCCTTCACCACCGATGTTGGTCTTGCCATACACTTCCGAGCTGGACTTCACTTCAGGCAGCATGCTGCGCGGAATATCCAGCGTCTGCAAAATGGTGTCATCCCACTCCAGACGGTTGATATCAAACAGCATGGTCCGTGAAGCGTTGGTTACATCCGTCACATGGGCGCGGCCATTGGTGAGCTTCCAGGTCAGCCAGGTATCCACGGTACCGAACAACAGGTCACCTTTCTCGGCACTTTCACGGGCACCTTCGACGTTATCAAGAATCCACTTGATTTTTGTGCCAGAGAAATAGGCGTCCAGAACCAGACCGGTGGTTTCACGGATATGACTTTCCAGACCGGCTTTTTTTAATTGTTCGCAGATCTCCGTTGTACGACGGCATTGCCATACAATGGCGTTATAGACCGGCTGACCGGTAGTTTTATCCCAGACAACAGTGGTTTCACGCTGATTGGTGATACCAAGTGCAGCCACCTCATCCGGGCGAATATTGGTTTTTGCCAGCACCTCGGTCAGAACCGAACTCTGGGTCGCCCAGATCTCCATCGGGTTGTGCTCAACCCAGCCGGGTTGGGGATAGTGCTGGGTAAACTCTCGCTGAGAAGTCCCTACGATTTCACCATCATGGTTAAAAATAATGGCCCGTGAACTGGTTGTACCCTGGTCAAGAGAAACAATGTATTTCTTTTCAGTGGTCATTCTTTTGTCCTTGATTCCTTAATTGGCAGGGGGCCCTGCCTTCTCACAAAACTCACAAAATTCACAAAAAGCGGCTAATAAACAATCAGACGGTTTTGATTTCACAATCAGGTGTTGCGCAGTCAACAGGCTCCACCTGCTTACCCAGCACATTGATGTAAAGCCACGCACCGGTCATGGCACCACAGACAGGCGCAACAATCGGTACCCAGAAATAGGGGTTGGCTCGTGCACCCGTCAGCGCCACTTCGCCCCAGCCTGCAAAAAAGGCAAAGAGTTTCGGGCCAAAATCCCGTGCCGGGTTCATGGCAAAACCGGTCAGAGGGCCGAAAGAGGCACCGATAACAGCAATAAGAATACCGATGAGAAGGGCAGAAAGCGCACCGTTGGAAACACCATTATTTTCATCACCGATAGCCAGAATTCCGCCCATGAGCACAGCGGTGATGACAAACTCGACAGCGAAGGCCTGCAGGTTAGTCAGTGCCGGGTTGGCATATGTCGAGAAAATACCCGCTGTGGCCAGACTCTCCTCAGAGCCACGAACAATATGATGGGTCAACTCATAATCAGCGAATAAGCCACTGTACAGGAAGTAAACCAGGGCCGCAGAACAGAAAGCACCCAACACCTGGGCAACAATAAAGGGCACGACCTTGTGTTTGTCGAAGCCTTTAAAAACAGTTAATGCAAGCGTGACTGCCGGATTCAGGTGAGCACCGGAAATGCCGCCGGTAACATAGATGGCAATGGCAACACCAAGCCCCCAGACGATGGACACTTCCCACTGACCAAAATCAACACCAGCCAGAACGAGCGCCGCGACACAACCCACACCAAAGAAAATAAGAAGACCTGTGCCTATAAACTCGGCAAGACATTCCCCAAGCAATGATTTTCTCATAATGGCTACTTCCACCTGCTTTACGCAGATTAATATTTATTAATTAAGGCATAGTCGTTTATTAAAAATAAAGAACTCAACAAATGCCCTCTTGTCGACAAAATATTGCAAATAAAAACAAACATTATCAACCCTTAAGATTGATATGAATCAAGCAATTGCCAAAAAAGACAGCCAGCTTCGGGAAATACTCACAAAAACAACTAACAGAACACAATTCTTAACATGCGCATCATGAGCTTCAATTAACCACTAAGAAATTATTCCGCAATAAGTTCCGCATCTGACCTAGTACATGGTTTCAATGTAATTGATGGGTTCCTTCTATCAATGACTCCCAAGCTCCGTTCGTCCTGAGCGGAGATTGTACACATCAAACTCATTGAAATGATGTACTAGTTAAGGCCGCTACCCGCTTCCCGCAAAAGCACAAGCGGCCTGTCTTTTTCGGGCAGCGATTTTTTTATGACCGGATGACAACTCGTGCCTTTCTGTTGATTTGTGTCATTTTCTGAATAGAGCCGTTTATTTATAGTGCTCATTGCGAACATAAACGAACATCCAAGAGCAAATTCAATGAGGCAGATAGAGACCGACGTTGTCATCATCGGTGGGGGTGCCACCGGAGCGGGCGTTCTTCGCGACTGTGCTCAACGGGGAATGCGTGCCATCCTGGTGGAAAAGGATGATATCGCCAACGGTACTACCGGGCGTAACCACGGTCTGCTCCATTCCGGTGCCCGCTACGCAGTGACCGATCCTCACTCTGCCATTGAATGCATCCGTGAAAACCAGATTCTGAGGAAAGTGGCCAGCCACTGTATTGAAGAGACCGGTGGGCTGTTCATCACCCTGCCTGAGGACGAACTCTCCTTTCAGGAAACATTCATTACCGCCTGTACATCTGCGGGTATACAGGCCGAGGCATTAACACCTGCAGATGCTCTGCGCATTGAGCCAAATGTGAATCCCAAACTGCTGGGTGCAGTCCGTGTTCCAGACGGTACCGTTGACCCTTTTCGTTTAACTGCGGCCAACATCCTTGATGCAGAAGAATACGGCGGTCGCCTTATGAGCTATACCAAAGTCGTTGGCCTGATCATCAACAATGGCCGGGTACGGGGGGTACACTGCATCAGTCTGAAAACCGGTGAAAAAGTGGATATCCATGCTCAGCAGGTGGTGAATGCTGCCGGTATCTGGGGGCAGCAGATTATTGAATACGCAGACCTTGCCATTCATATGTTCCCGGCCAAAGGCTCGTTATTGATTGTTGATTACCGCATTAATGGTATGGTGATCAACCGCTGCCGCAAACCCTCCGATGCCGACATTCTGGTTCCCGGGGACACCATCTCGCTTATTGGTACCACCTCGGAGAAAATCCCATACAGTGACATCGAGAATATCCGGGTCAACCCCGATGAGGTTGACGTTCTGTTAGCTGAGGGTGAGAAACTCTGTCCGATCATGGCCAGGACCCGTGTACTTCGTGCCTATTGCGGTGTTCGCCCGCTGGTCTCTCTGGGAGATGACCCATCGGGTCGAAATATCAGCCGGGGGATTGTCTTGCTTGACCACGGTGAAACCGATGCCTTGCCGGGTCTTATTACCATTACCGGCGGAAAGCTGATGACCTACCGGCTGATGGCGGAAATGGCCACGGATGCGGTGGCAAAAAACCTGGGCAACAGCAAACCCTGTGTCACGGCTATACGACCACTGCCCGGAGCTAATGGCAAACACAGCGATATTTACGCTCCCCAGGTTTCTATCCCGGTATCAGGCTCAGCAAAGTACCGCCATGGAGAAAGAGCGGCAAAGTTCCTTGCCAACGACAAAAAGCAGAATGCGGTTATCTGTGAGTGCGAAATGGTCACTCGCGGTGAAATCGAATACGCCGTCCATAACCTTAATGCCAGAGATCTGGTTGATCTTCGTCGTCGGACCCGCATTGGCATGGGGCCTTGCCAGGGAAAAATGTGTGCCTGTCGAGCGGCCGGTATTGTCAGCGAAATAACCCACGACGATAACGGTGAACAAGCGCTGAGCAGCGTGGGTGAGTTTATGCAGGAACGCTGGAAGGGCGTCAGGCCGGTGCTGTGGGGTGATGCGATGCACGAAGCCGATTTGAGCTACTGGCTGTACAACAACCTTCTGGGCTACAGCCAGCTGGAACCTAATGACGCGGCACCGGTAAATTCCCACAGTGTCAATCCTGGCGAAGCTGCTGTGCTCTCCAGGGAAGAGTCAAAGGAAGAGGTAGCCCCATGAACTACGACGTTATTGTGATTGGCGGAGGCCTTGCGGGTTTAACCGGCGCAATCCGCTGCGCAGAAGCGGGCTTGAAAACCGTTGTGGTCAGTGCTGGAGAGAGTGCCCTGGCCTTTGCTTCCGGTGCCATCGATGTGTTCGGAATTGAACAAGATAATTCTTTCGTGGAATATCCATTTGCAGCCATCCGTCAACTGCCTTCCATCCATCCCTACCAGAAAGTGGGAGCAGCATTTTTACAGCAGGGATTGACATTTTTTACCGAGCAAATGGCAGCAGCTGGCATCCAATTGAGCAATTCTGGCCAGCAGAATCATGGTCGTCTGACAGCACTGGGAGCTATTCGCCCAGCCTGGTTAAGCCAGGAAGGTGCTGGCAGCCTGCCGTTGCTGGCTCCTGCAGAAGGCATACGTCGTGTTGCCATCATCAATATTGCCGGCTTTCGTGACTTTCAGTCGGCACTGATGGCCGCAGGTATGAAGCAACATCCCGGATTCTCTGAGGCAGAGTTCATACTGGCGGATATCAAAACGGCAACCCTGAACATTAATACCAGAAATGCCTATGAGCTGCGCTCGCTGGAGTTAGCCCGAACCCTTAAGCGTGATCTGTTCAGCCAGCCTAATGGTATAAACATATTGTCGTCTGCTTTACAGAAGGCAGCCGGTAATGCTGATCTGGTGGTTATACCCTCCGTCCTCGCTGTAGAAGGTGGTAATGACCTGATCCGTCAACTTGAAACACTGACCGGCCTGCGTATTTGTGAAGTCGCGACCTTGCCGCCATCACTCCCCGGAATGCGCATGGCCTCTGCCCTGAAGCAGCGATTCCGGCAGTTGGGCGGTATGTTCCTGGAAGGTGACCAGGTGCTTTGTGGTTGCTTTGCAGAAAACCGGCTGTGCTCGGTAAAGACCAGACTGAACCCCGATATGCCCATATCCGCCAGCCACTTTATTCTGGCAACCGGCAGCTTTTTCAGCCAGGGGCTGGCCAGTGACCGCCATCATCTGTCCGAGCCGGTTTTTGGCCTTGATGTTGATGCCCCGGACAGTAGAGTTCAGTGGTCAGATCATCGTTTTATGGATGGAAAGCCGCATAATTTCAGCCATTTCGGTATTCACACCAGTGAACAGTTAAACCCGTACCGAAACGGTCAGAAAATCCATAATCTTTACTGCGCAGGTGCGGTGCTCAATGGTTTCAATCCGGTCCAGGAAGCCAGTTCGGGTGGGGTAGCCATCAGTACCGGCTGGTTTGCTGCCAACAGGATTATTGCCACGATACCTCAGGCGGAAGAAACATGCTGAACACCATTGATACCAGCTTTGACAGCTGCATTAAATGCACCGTCTGCACAACCCGCTGCCCGGTCGCTGAAGTAAACCCGGACTACCCGGGCCCCAAACAGGCCGGCCCCGACGGGGAACGTTTACGCATCAAAAACCCGGCACTGTACGATGAAGCCTTGAAACACTGCACCAACTGCAAACGTTGTGAAGTTGTCTGTCCGTCGGGTGTACAGGTGGGAACAGTTATTCAACTGGCAAAAGCCCGACACGGTGGTTTCAAAAAAGGCCCCCGGGAATTTATTCTCAGCCATACCGACTTGATGGGGTCACTTTCTGCCTCCACGGCTCCTGTCGTCAATATCGCCACTCAGCTGAAACCCGTTAAAAAACTGCTGGATAAAGTGCTGGGAATTGATCAACGACAGACATTGCCAAAATACACCCATCAAACGTTCCGTCGCTGGTTTAAGCAGCAGAAAGCACAACAGACCCGCTTCGATCGTCAAGTCAGTTTCTTCCACGGTTGTTTCACTAACTACAATGACCCAACCGTGGGCAAACACCTGGTAGCGGTACTGAATGCCATGAATATTGGTGTCACGCTGTTAAATAAAGAAAAGTGCTGTGGTGTCCCGCTGATAGCCAATGGCTTCTTCGATAAGGCCCGCAAAAATGCCAAACTGAACATGGGGCAGTTTGCCGACTCATTAGCGGACAGTGAATGTGTACTGGCAACAGAGCCCAGCTGTGCCATGACACTTCGGGACGAATACCCGGAAGTGCTTCATGTGGATAACCACGCCATCAGACAGCGTATTCTGTTTGCCGCCGCTTTTATTACCAGGGAGTTTGCCAAAGGCAATAAGCCGGACATGAAGCCTGTTAACCTGAGGGTTGGCTATCACAGCCCCTGCCACCTGATCAAACAGGGTGGCGTGATTCACACCATGGAATTGTTAAACAGTATTCCCGGGCTGGAGGTGATAATGCTGGACCAGAAGTGCTGCGGAATGTCGGGTACCTACGGTTTTAAAAAAGAGAACTATCAAACCTCTCAGAACATTGGTCAGGGTGTCTTTGATCAGATCGAAGCGCTTAATGTAGATTATGTGGTCACCGACTGCGAGTCCTGCAAGATGCAGATAGAAATGAACACCGCTCATAAAGTGATGCACCCGTTGACCCTCATGGCACAGTCATTAGCCTGAGAATTCAATACTTATGGATGTTCACAAAACGACAAAGCTTGTGCATAAACAGCAACAGATCCCACAGAGCCGACGCCATGAAATGATCATCACCCTGCTCAGGCAGGAAGGCTTTGTGACCACTGAAGCTCTGGTGCAACATTTTAACGTAACGCCCCAGACCATTCGCCGGGATCTTAATGAGCTTGACCATCAAGGCAAAATTTCCCGCCATCATGGCGGGGCCGGTCTGCCCAACAGCAGTATTGAAAACACCCGGTACGGTGAACGGAAACATCACCTGAGCGCGGAAAAAGATCGAATTGCCATGATCCGGCTGGGCCATATTGCCGACATTGATACACTATTCACTGACGCACAACCTCCGATCCCCCTGATGGAGCAGCTCAAGCCTGGACAGACAACGGTGGTTGTCTGTTAACCCGGATATTTCATAAACTGCCCCGAATATCGCGAAGGACTTTGTTGCTCTAAGGGATTTTGTGAAGGAGCGCCGTACCGGGGAGTACGGTCGACTGAGCAAAACTCCCTTAGAGCGGCAAAGGACAAGCGAGATCGGGAGCACGTTTATGAAATAACCGGGTTAATAATACCAATTCCACCTTCTAAATATGAACTGCGCAGCCATTTTGAACAGCTGGATCTTCGTTGGAATTCCTCGCAATAGCCCTGCTATTACTCGTCATTCCGCCTTGCCCAGCTGTCCAAAATGACTTGCTCGATCTCATATTTAGAAGGCGGAATTGGTATAAGTTGCCTTGGGATATACTCCCCCAAATAAGCCAGCGCAGCATTGCCCCCCTCACGGGCCATAACATCCGTAATATTGCCATGTTCCTGATGGGATATTGAATAAACCTTGTCCGCTATTTGCAGCGCAATGGCAAAAATATTGAACCCGGCTGGCAGGGGTGGCAGCTGGTAATGTGCTTCGTGACATTTCCGGATTCGACAACCCAGCACATCGTCATGCTGGTAGTCAGCATGCAGCAGGGAGCCGGGCGTGTACTGCCCAAGAATCAGGTCCCGAACGTATTTGTGCTGTCGGTAGTAGCTCACATACCTGACCTGGAGTTGTCGCATGATATCTGTCCAGTGATGAATTGCACTCTCATCAAGGGGCTGATCCAGAATCGCTTCAAAATCGGTAAAAATGTCTTCCAGTAATGCTTCCAGTATTGCGTCTACCTTGGGGAAAAAGTGATAGACAGAAGATGGAGGCATCCCGGCTTTTTCCGCTACCTGGTACAGTGAAAGTTCATTAATGGCGTTCTCTTCCAACAGTTCCCGGGCAACCATGAGAATGGTACTTCTCCGCTCAAGACTTCTGGCCTGAGTCTTGCGGGATACTTTGCGCTGTTTGCTTACGACGTCTGTCATAGGAGTTCATGCATGAGGAGGGGAGTCTGGTATCGAAGTATTGTCATCCTCTTGCACCAAAGTCGCAAGAATATGCATCTCTTGAATTTGGGAACTTACTTCTGACCCGTCTGTCAAAAGCCCGTCTCTTTTTAATCATGCTAACAACTGGGGTGTTCACCTTTAATCAGGAGTTTTCATGGCTAATCCCTTTCCATCACTACCACCCGCCCCGCCCCCTGTTGTCGGCAGCTCTCCCGAAACACTGCTTTCGGCAGATCAGGGTGCCTCCTGCCCTCCGCCGGCTACAGCGTCAACCTTCGATTCCCGGAGTACCGCTATTGCCTTGTCTGAGCGCTATCAACTGCAGATACTGGGGTATTCTGAGCGGGATATTTCAGGCGCAGAAAAAGAGCTGCATGACCGGGCAATTACACCGCGGATGGATCAGATTCTTAAGGTGCTTGCCGACAAACGTGTGGATATCACCACCACATTTGCTCCCGTTACTCAGGCGATCACCGACACTCCCGGCATCAAGGCTAAAGTCTCTATGGCCAGAGAGGTCATGGAGTTCGCCAAGTCAATACATAAAGGTGTGGTGAGCGAAATTCACAAGCATTACTCATCGGCGTGGCCAGACAAACAAACAGTGGCCGAATTAGTCAGCCAGTGGCCAGAGTCCCTGCAGGAGTCGGCAACCTATATCCGCTATTACTGGCCGGTTTTGACGGTTGGCGTGAATACCAGAGAGTTGTTGTGTAACTTCAATTCTGCTGACAGCAATGTCGCTTTCTCGTATGGAGATTGTTGCCCGGGTGTTACCTGGCGCATTCGCGATGATATTCCTTTTCGTATTGAAGTTGCCGATCTAAAAGATATTGAGAAATATTCCCAAGAGAAACTTCAAAAGCTCTACGGCGAGTATTCCCGGCAAATCCAGGACCTGGTTAAAAACTATCCTGCCGATGCCAAGTCAATCAAGAGAGGCATGTATCTGAATTTTTCGGTCTTCTTCCGCCTGGTCAGTGATATCTGGCTTGACGCATTATCTTCTGGTAATACCGGAACCATGGACAGGGTCAGTCATTTGATGGTGTCGTCTACCTATTGGCTACACAGCTCATCTGATCTTTACCTGGAGCGCTACCGTGACTCACTGGATGTCCGATTAATGTATGCTCACTCGCTGAACTATGAAGATTTGTCAGCCCTGGCATTTCATCTGGTGACGCATCCCAGGAAATGGCAGGAAAACTATAAACACATTTTCCGGCAGTTGCTCAGCCATGTTTTTTCAAGTCAGGAAAGCAGGCTGATGAATCACTTTGACGATTGGGGAGCAGATCCCGTTTCGCAACTGAAAGTCAGTCGTTGGGCAGAGTCAGAGTTGATTCCGGATACCGCCAGGACCCTGCACTTTCTGAAAGATATTGCTCAATATATTGATGAGCACAAGGCCAGGTGTTTACGAGGCATGGCTTTTTCTTCGCAGAGTATCGAGTACGGAGAATACTTCGAAAAAGGTACCGGGCAGCTGTTGTCGCCCATCACTGCAACGGATCTGAGTAATTCATTTCCTCTGGAGGAAACACGGGGGGTGCTCACTGATTTTTTCAGAGGCAAAGCCTCCTAGTACATGGTTTCAATGAGTTTGACGTGTACGATCTCCGTTCACCCTGAGCGGAGTCGAAGGGTGCTAGGCACGATCTATCAGAGTCCGGAGTTTCCGCCTTTAGGCCCTATGGGTCCTTCGACAAGCTCAGGACGAACGGAGTGCGGAGGCACGACAACCCGTCAAACTCATTGAAACCATGTACTAGGATTCATGAGAGTTTAACAAGAGTTATACATGATTCATGTATGCATTCCTTCGGGGAGCAATGGGAATGAGTCCAAAAGCCCATTATTCATTTGATCAAGTAGGCAACTGTTGTTTTTACGCTTATCAGGAGTTTTCATGGCTAATCCTTTCTCATCACTACCATCCGACTCTTACCCTGTTGTCGGAGGTGCGCTCGATCCTGTACTGCTTTCGGCAGATCAGGAGGCTTCCTGCCTGCCATCGGCAACCTTTGATTCCAGAAGCACAGCTATTGACTTACCGGAGCCCGAGGACCTGCAGATGCGGGAGTTTTCCGAGCTGGATATTTCAGACACAGAACGGGATATTTCAGACGCAGAAAAGGGGCTGCATGAACGGGCAATCACACATCTGAAGGACCATATTCTCAAGGTGATCTCCGACACTCCCAGCTTCAAGGCGAAAGCCTCCATAGCCAGAGAAGTCGTGACGCTCGCCCAGTCAATACATGAATGTGTGAAAAGTGAAATAAACCTGCATCTCTACTCGGTCTGGCCAGACCTGCAAGCAGTGTCCCGGATTGTCAGCCAGTGGCCAGAGTCCCTGAAGGAGTCGGCTGCCTATGTCCGCTATGGCTGGCCGGTTTTGACGGTTGGCATGTATTCCAGACAGTTCTTGTGTGACTTCAAGTCTGCTACTGATGTCTGTCGTTTATATCGTTCTGATTACCCCCGTGCCCACCCGCGCATTCACCCTGATTTTCCCAGTATTTTTGAACATTTTGATCCAAAGGACTGTGAGGATCTTTCTCAAGAGGAATTTCAACACTATTTCGGTGAGTTTCCCCGGGAGATTCAGAACCTGATCAAAAATCCGCCTCCCGATTTTCTGCTACTCAAGCCAGGCGTATATCTGGATTATCCGGTCTTCTTCCGTCTGGCCAGGGATATATGGCTTGACGCATTACCGACTGGTAATACCGGAATCATGGACAGGGTCAGTCACTTGATGGTGTCGTTTGCCAGGCGGCAACACAGCCTCTTCGCGTATCGCCTGGATCCCTACTGGGAATCCCTGGACGACCGGCTAAGGAACATTCATTCACTGAACTATGATGATCTGTCAGTTATAGCGTTTGAGCTGGCAACGCATCCCCGGAAATGGCAGAAAAACTATCAAGTTATTTTCCGTCAGTTACTCAGCCATGGTTTTTCAAGTGAGGAAAGCCAACTGATGAACCGCTTTGACCAGTGGGGGGCGGATACCGATTCGCAACTGAAATTCAGTCACTGGGCAGAGTCAGCGTTGATTCCGCGCACCGTCATGACCCTGCACTTTCTGAGAGATATTGTGCAGTATATCGATGAGCATAAGAGTCAACATGTCAGCAACAAACCTCGTTTATCGATGGATATCGAAAGAGGAGATTACTTCGATAAAGATACCGGGCAGCTGCTGTCACCCATCATTGCAGCGGATTTGAGGAATACATCTCCCTTGGTGGAAACACGAGAGGTGCTCGCTGATTTTTTCCGTGGTAAAGCATCACAGGGTGGATCAGAAAAGCGCTAATACCCGTGAAGTTTTTGCTGAAGCTTTTCCGGTAAATACAAAGCAAGATGCCCGTGCAGCTCTCCAGCCTTCCATGGCCATTGCCGGGGTGATATTGCCAAATTCCTGGTGAGACATGGCGTACACTTTGTCGGCTTGCTGTGGTAATCATATCCCGGGCAACACTCAGTATTTTCCGGCGTCGCTCCAGGCTTCTGGCCTGCAAGCGCCTGCCCTTTGGTGTGCCAGCCTTATCACTGGCCACCTTCTCAACTGGCAAGACATCCACTTAACTTCTCCTCACTTATCTGACGTTTACTGCGCATCCATTCACCGACGCCTATCACTAGCAAAAGGCCGAGTATTGTAGATGAGGTGTGCAACAGATCATAGGGAAAATAAAAAAGAGGAAGGCAATCAACCACCAGGTCAGGGATTGAACCCCGATCGACGCTGCTGCTGCCAGACCGTCAATCGTCAGAACGGCACTGAGAGTGAACAGGGTAATATCTTTGCGAGTCAGGCGTCGGTGAATATTCATGGATCACCATGCTGGTTATGTTTTTATTGAATCATTTTTTTATTGAACACAGTGGGCCAGATCCGTCTGGCCCGATAACTGGCTTACACCGCAGGCACCTGCTGGGTAATACAGTGAATGTTACCGCCGCCAAGCAGTATCTCTCTGGCATCGACACCCACCACTTCATAGCCGGGATAGATATCTTCCAGTAATGCTTTTGCCTCTTCGTCGTATGCAGGATCCAGCAGTGGCAGAATGATCCGCCTATTGGTAATCAGGAAGTTAGCGTAGGAACCGGCCAGACGCTCACCGGCGCTGCGCTCCATGCCTTCACAGATATCAATACCACCCGCCTCATCTTCCTGAATGTAGAGTGGGCCGGGGATATGCATCTTATGAATCTTCAGCTGACGACCACGGGCGTCTGTTGCTTCGGACAGTACCCGGAAGGCTTCCTGAGAGATCTCATACTGGGGATCGTTCTCATCGCTGCACCAGGAAAGAATCACTTCACTCGGACGCACCACATGAATCAGGTTATCCACATGTCCGTTGGTTTCGTCGTTATATAGACCCCGTGGAATCCAGATCACTTTCTCGATGTTCAGGTAGTCACCAAGAATCCCTTCAATCTCAGCCTTGCTCAGATTAGGATTACGGCTTTCATGGAGCAGACACTCTTCGGTGGTAAACAGGGTGCCTTCACCATCGACATGAATGGAACCACCTTCAAGAATTAATGGTGCACGGTAATGGTCATCACGGTTGATCTCACAGATTTTCCGGGCCACCTGGTCATCCCGATCCCATGGGAAATACAGCCCGTCAACCAGGCCACCCCAGGCGTTGAATTCCCAGTCCACCCCACGACGTTCACCTTGATCATTCACCACATAACTTGGGCCAATATCACGCATCCATGAATCGTTGGTGGCCATTTCCACCACACGAATATGCTCTGGCAGCATTCTACGAGCGTTGTCGTACTGTGCGGCAGACACTGCCATGGTCACAGGTGTCACTTCGGCAATGGCTTTGGCAACATTGGCGAACACCTGCTGTGCTGGCTTACCACCGTAACGCCAGTTATCTGTCCGCTCTGGCCATGCCATCCACATTTCTGCATGGGGCTCGTGCTCACCAGGCATGCGAAAACCATCGTGTTTTGGAGTACTTTCCCGGGACTTGCTCATTTGTCTTTTCCTTACGGCTTTATTGTTACAACAATTGGGTCATTAAACATTGGATTGCTCAGGCGGTGGCCACTTGCATGCGTTTGGCTGCTGTGGCCAGTATCCATTCACCAATACCAATCGTGATGGCGATACCCAGGGCGACAGGCAGTGAGTAATTCCAGTCAACATTGCCATTGCCGATGTCCGGGAAGACAAAGAGAACAACGGCCTGAACAATAAACAGGAAGCAGATGGTGCTGAGTACGGCCTGAACGGCTATGCTTCCGGGCACCTTGTAAGGGCGTTCTCTGTCAGGGTCGCTGACACGCAGTTTGAAGAACGCCGGGAACATAAACAGATAAGGCAGCAGGAAGATGCAGGACGAGAAGGCAAAGATTGACCAGAACAGCTCGTCACTTTCACCGGTAGTCAGGCCATAGAGCAGGATAACCACGGTAGATACCATGCCGGTAATCATGTTCGCACCCACCGGGGTTTTGTGCACCGGATGCTCTTTAGCGACAAATTCCGGCAGTTCACCCGCCTGCGCAGCTTCCATGGCGGCACGGCTGGCACCCATCGTCGGTCATATTGGCAATGAACGTCAGCAGCGCCAGAGAACCAATACCGTATACCATGAACTGGCCAAAAGCACCGTCACCAAACAGCGTTCTCAAAGTGGAGACAATACCGGCAACCAGACCAATCTCTTCTACTGGTAATGCCAGCAAAATGCCAAGGGTTCCGAAGACATAAAGTCCGGTGACAATGGCGGCGGAAATCAGAATGGATTTGGGAATATCCCGGCGTGGGTTTTTGATTTCCGAGCCCATGCAGGCAATCAGCTCAAAGCCCATCAGATTAAAGATAATGACCGGCAGGAAACCAAGGCCTGAATCAAAAGAGGGCATCATTGTGCTCAGGGTAAATTCATTGGCAACGCCGTTCTGGCTGGCATACCAGAAGCCGCCGACACCCAGAACCACAATAACAGTAACCTTGAACAGTGCCCCTAGGAGGCTGACCGAGAATAGCGCCCGTAGCGAGGATGGCAGAAAATTGAGGATAAAAAGTCGGAAATTTTTAGTGAATATTGGTTCTATTTGCTAAAAATTTCCGACTTTTTAGACCAATTTGCTGCCACCGCAGTAGGGCAGTCTATTCTCGGTCAGCCTCCTAGGTTGGTTACCCAGACACCGGCATCCACAGAGATATTACAGATCCAGATAGTCAGCCAGGTCAGGCCAATACAGATCAGGATTTGCCACCAGACGATCGATGATGGACCGATTGACGCACTGGCCGTCAGCCCGTCAACCACCAGTACAGCGCAGACACTGAACAGGGTCAGGCTGGGCAGCCCCATTTTCCCCGTTGCTTCATTGGACATTATTGTTTCCCCTCTATGGCAGCTGTTGGCCGCTTATTATTCAATCCGGCAGTCAGTTACCGGGATCAGCCAGCTTTCTGAATGCGGGATCAGTCAAACATCGATTTATTTTCAGCTTTATAAACATGATAAATATCGGGATTTTATAGTGTGCTCAACGACAAGAACACAGACGACAATAGTGCTCCTAAGCTTCAGTTTCCAAGACCTGCTGATGGAGACACCATCAGTTCCAGGAAAAGACGGATGCACTGCTCTGGGTAAACCGGGCGTGCATTACATAAAGACCAGGAGTATTACCATGAAACTGCCATCTTCCAGCGCTACCAACCTGCACAAGCCAGAACTGAAGCACTTCCTGAAAACTCAGGATTACACCCGTAAAGACCTGGAAGGCATTCTGGAATTGATGAGCCTGCTTAAAGAAGCCCGTAAGGCCAATGCCGTTCCGCAACTGTTCAAAGGTAAGTCGGTTGCCATGATTTTTGAGCAGCCATCCACCCGTACCCGTGTTTCCTTTGAAACTGCGGCCACCATCCTTGGCGGACATGGGTTGTTCCTGTCTCCAAAAGATATCCACCTGGGAGCAAAAGAGAGTCTGGCAGACACTGGTCGTGTACTTTCCCGTATGTGTGACGTCATCCTGGCCCGTGTGAATGACCATAAAACGGTTGCCGGCCTGGCTGAACACGCCACTGTTCCTGTTATCAATGGTCTCTGTGACTGGCTGCACCCAACCCAGATGATGGCCGACCTGTTCACCATGATGGAACACCTGCCTGAAGGCAAGAAAATGGACGATCTGACCGTTGCCTTCGTTGGTGATGCCACTAACGTCTGCTCCGACCTGATGTTCTGCTGCACCAAATTTGGCATGCACTTCAAACACATTGGCCCTAAAAAGTATCAGGCTCCTCAGCTGTGGCAGGATATTGCCAAAGAAAACTGCGAAACCTACGGTGGTCGCCTCACCGTGACTGACGACACCAACGAAGTAGAAGACTGTGACATTATTGTTGCTGACAGCTTCTACTGGTTCGGCCAGGAAGCTGAAAAAGAAGAGCGTCTGGCTACCTTCATTCCCAACTATGTAGTGACTGAAGAGATGATGGCCAAGGCCGGTGAAAATGCCATGTTCATGCACTGCCTGCCTGCCAATGACCAGCGCGAGTGCACCAGGGAAGTCATGGATGGACCACGTTCCGTGATCTTTGACGAAGCAGAAAACCGACTGACCGCCCAGATGGCCCTGCTGGTTTACCTGACTCATAAGCATATTGAAGTGCCAACTGAAGAAACACTGGCTTTCCATCAGGATCGTATCGAAACCTTCCTCAGCCGATTCTAATCAACCGTTTTGGTGGCCCGGCTCCGGGCTGCCATTTTTTCTCATTCAACCTCAATAAATCATAACGAGGGCTTTTATGGATAAGCCTATTCTGATGGTGCTTACTGGCGTCGTGTCGTTCCTTCACCGGCTCCGGTCAAAGTCATGGAAACGGATGCCATCAAGTGCCTTCTGGATCGCAACCATATTGTTATCTGTGGTGGCGGCGGTGGTGCCCCAGTGGTAAAAAATGGCCCGGACATTGAAGGTTTTGAGGCCGTTATCGACAAGGATGCCACAGCGCCCATGCTGGCTCAGGAAATCGGGGCTGCCGAGCTACTTATTCTGACCGACGGCGCTCATGTGTGTGTCGACTGGGGCAAGCCAAGTGAACGACCATTGACTGATGTTACTGTCGCCGAAATGAGAGGCTATGCCTTCGCTGCCGGATCCATGGGACCGAAAGTGGATGCCTGCTGTGCCTTTGCCGAGAAGACCGGAGGTGTTGGTAATATCGGTGATTTATACCATGCACTGGATGTGATGAACCGGACGACAGGCACCCGTATTCACCGTTAACTGCACAAAGCCCCAAAACTCAATTCGAAAAGGTACTGGACAGTTATACGTTTAAGTCTGTTCAGTCTTCATTTTTTGCAGGGGTGGGAACTTCCTCGAGCCTTTCAATTTCCGACCAGTCCAGAGGGGTTCGGTTGAACGGGTTCTCACCATTGATCAGATAACTCCTGACAAGGCTGTCGTAATCAACATGGGCATTACCCAGCCCAACCATTTTATCGGTTTTTCCACCAAATAAAGAGCAGTCATCAATACTGTCTACATATCTTGGATTCAGTTGGTCAAAGGGCGGCACTGCCAGCGGGCGCTGAAATTTCTGCCAGGGTTCCCATTGGGCGAGAAAGGCCTCAAGCGCTGCGTCCGTACAGGTTTCTTCAATGTTGGCGCGAGCTTTTGCAATGTCCTCATCGTTAACACAAGCACAATCACGGAATAACATATTTTGAGTTGATCCGGGAATCTTGAAGAACTTGCCTAACTCAATCCGGAACGCCAGCTCAACCTCAATCTCATCCACCCAGGTTTGTGTTTGCATATGTGATCTGGCGATTGCCTTGACCTTATCCAGAATCATCATTTGCCGAGCCAACGCCTTCAATTCAGTGGGGTCATGCTTTTCAACCGCCAGGGTTTCCGCAGAAGTCCGTAACTGCAATGTTTCCAGGTCATCCAGGGCCAGGATTACCCGGTCATCACAGGAAGTGGCCGCATCTGCAATACGATACAGGGCGTCATCCCGAACCCGCTCATTACCAGCCAGTAATGACATGACCGCCATCACCCGTTGGGCCAGAACAGGACGAGTAGCCATGTTCTGGTAATCTGCGGTGGCTGTCAGTCGCTGCAGAAATTCAATAAAGTGATCAGTCTGGGCAGGTCTGAGGACAAGCTCCGGTGTTGCAGCATCGGTTGCAGACAACTCTCCCCAAAAAGCCAGGCCTTGTTCCATACTTGAAAACTTCTGCTCAGGCTGCCTTGCCCTTCTGGAAATAGAAAAATGCATACCTTCGTGGCGCGCTCTGCGCAGGCGGTCAATGATCTCATCTGACAACCCGGTATTCTCCATTAGGACAAGACGGATCATACCCGATGAAGTTCGTCCCATCGCGGTAATGTAGTTAGGCAGGGCTGACAGGCTGGTGCAACGGTTAAGTATAATTTGCCCCCCCACGTTGAGTTTCTGCTCGGGCAGTCGCCTCAGGCCTTCACAATACGCAAGATTAATGTTTTCCCCCACGTGGAGGTCATCGGGTAGCCTCCTCAGGCCACGGCAACCGTTGAGATAAAGGTTTCTCCCCACGTAGAGGTGCTCTGACAGCTCCAACAGCGCCTCACAACGGAAAAGAGAAAGGTCGCGCCCAACGGAGAGTTTCTCGGGCAGGGTCTCCAGCTCGATGAGACCGTTAAGAATAAGACTCCCATCCACGGTGAGATTTCCGGACAGAGCCCTCAGACCTTCACATAATGAAAGGTTTAAGTCGCCCGTCACAGTGAGGTGCCTGGGCAGGGCCGCCGGGCAAAAGTCAAGGCTAAAGTCACCCTCGAGCCGGTAATGAACACCATTAGAAAAATTCTGTTGTTGAATCAGCAGCCTCAATTCAGTTGGGGTAACCGTTATTACCTCAATGGCAACACGCTCTTCCAATGATGCAGTTTCTGAAAAGTAAGAAGCTATTCCACACTGCGGGATGTAGCGTTGACTCTCTGCATTGCCATGATCAACATGTGATGATGTGGCTGCTGCAGGAGTAGCACCTGAGGCGGCTGCATTTGTATACATCATTGATCCGACGACGATGATTTATTAAAAATCAATCATAGTCGATAAATTGTGCGGGTGAGTTTTTATTGCCTCCTCTGTATGCTATGCGGCAGTTGGGATCCAGGATTCATCGGGCATTGCTGATCACCGGGAGATACAAGAAATCCATAAAAAACAATAGCAGGCACCTATTCGATTTCTTGCCAATGGCACCCAAACCTTTTCATTTAAGCTAACCCGCCCATTCCATTAGCATATTTCTCTAGGAGGCTGACCGAGAATAGACTGCCCTACTGCGGTGGCAGCAAATTGGTCTAAAAAGTCGGAAATTTTTAGCAAATAGAACCACTATTCACTAAAAATGTCCGACTTTTTATCCTCAATTTTCTGCCATCCTCGCTACGGGCGCTATTCTCGGTCAGCCTCCTAGCGCAAATCAGCACTATGCAGTAAAAATCGCAGTGACAATCTGAGGCGGTAGATAATGGAACCAATAAAAATAACATCGTTACAAGATTTAGAGCAGCTGGAAAAAGATTTTCCCTATGAAAGCCTGAGTCAGTTTGAAAGCACTTACGAAGCTATTATGACCAGCGCCCATTTGCGCCCCGGCAAAACCGCCTTATCCTTTTTTTTAAAGGGCAGTGAATACGCTTCAGCCCATACCATCACCTATGGATCATTGATTGCTCATATCAATCAGACCGCCAACTTTTTCCATTCCATTGGCCTGGGCCCGGATGATGTTGTGGCATTTATCATGCCCAATCTGCCGGAAACCCATTACATCATCTGGGGTGGTGAGGCTTGCTGTCAGGTATTGGCCATCAACCCATTATTAGAATCAGAACAAATTAAAGATCTGATCAATTCTGTCAATACGAAAGCTGTAGTTACCATGAATCCAATGAAAAACATTGATTTATGGCCCAAGCTGGAACCCATTATTCCGCAGTTGACCAGTGTCGAACATGTGATCGGTGTAGATATCGCACACTATGTACAGGGATTGACGGGGCCGATCGCCAGAATGATTCAGAGAAGGATGCGTAAATCCATTACCATGCCTGCCGGTAAAACCTATTACAACTTTACGCAAAGCATCAAAAAACAAAATGCCGATCACTTAATCTGCCTTTCACCACCCCGATTGATATTTTCCTGAAATCTGTTGTCAAAGGATTGATCAGATATTCAGGAACGTCGACATGTTGCCAGTTCAATACCAGTTTAAGAACCTGAACCACCTTGGCTTGGTTGCCGCTATGTGTCGGGAGCTAAGGATAGCCGAATA
>NZ_JBLYNV010000010.1:0-116953 GCF_049310165.1 Endozoicomonas sp. ALE010
ATTTGGATTCATGGGCGACACTGGATTCATTGGCGACAGAGTCAGAACTGGTCAACAACGATGACTGGATGGAAGAGTTCCTACAAGGGCTATGTTGTGTTTAAGGGTTGAAAGTGATTAAAGGCAGTTCCTCAGCATGCCGGTTTAGCCGTATCTTCGCTTTCCAGGAACTCCTCGGCATCAGAACGCGGGTCAATCTGCGCAACAATGGGTGTTGTTCGGGGTACTGGAATAAAGTGCTGCTCTTCGCTGGTGTAGATCGCAGGACGGTAAGCCATCCGAATCAGGAAGAAAAGACCGGTAACGCCCATCACCGTGATGAAATACAGCATCAGGCCTTCAGGAATATGGCTCATAAACAGTGAAGCGAAGATCGGGCCGATACACGAACCAAGGCTGTAGGCCAGCAGAAGTCCCTGGGTGCCGGCAACAATATCATCCGGGTGCATATGATCACAGCCGTGGCTGATGGCCAGTGGATAGAGCGTGAAGGTAGCGCCGCCAAACAGAAACAGTGCTGGATAATACAGCCAGCTCTCGTGGGAACTGAGGATCAGGGCAAAGCAAATAGCACAGCCAGCCAGGGCAACCAGAACCAACATTTTACGCCGATCAATAATATCGGACAGGTAGCCTACTGGAAATTGCAGTGCCATGCCGCCAATCATGGTGATGGCCAGAAAGAGCGCTACGGTGTGATCATCACTGCCGCTGAGATCGGCCAGGTAGATGGGCAGCATTGAATACAAACCACCCAGTATCAGGCCACCGGCAAAACAGCCGAGTACTCCGGAGGGTGTCAGTTCAAACAGCTTTCTGAATCCCAGGGTAGAAGCCTCTTCAATTTCCGGTGTCGGGATTCGGGTCATGGCCGGTGGGAAGATCGATAATGACAGCAGAATCCCGATCAGGATAAACGGCATCAGACTACTGCTATCCAGGAAGCCAACAAACAGCTGTCCGATAGCGTTGGCACCATAGAGTGACACCATGTAGAAAGACAGCACTCTGCCCCGGTTGGCGCTGTCGCTTTCACAGAGCAGCCATGACTCAACCACAACAAATATGCCCGCCACCGCCATGCCATTAAGGAAGCGCAGTACCAGCCAGCTGGTGGTATTCTCCGACAGTGCCAGGCTCAGTACGGTGGCACAGAGCAACGCCATAAAGCAGGCAAACGAGCGAATATGACCTACCCGGCAAACAATACTTTCTGAGCGAAATGACCCGGCCAGTAATCCCAGATAGTAGGCGGTACCCATAAGGCCGGCCAGAAAGTCATTGCCATCTGTCGCATTGATTCTCAGGGGAATCAGAGTCGTCAGGTATCCGCTGGCCAAAGCGAAAATAAACATGCCTGACAGTGGCGCAACAAAACGTATCATAGTTTGTAGCCCGATAACGGTGTTAACCAAATGAGCGATCTATTCCGGGTTTTATCGGCCTGACAGGAAAGCGGAATAGAGCAGCTCGAAGGGATTGCAGATGTTCTCAGCAACGAACGGGTTAAGATAATATTAGGGTTCAGAATCCGTTATTTTGAGGAACTCTGCAACTGATCAAAGCATTGTACATGCCCACCCCGCTGGAGCATTTTCATGGGCACCAGGCTTCAATATCTTCTTTGGCACCAGCATTGGCCACTCTTTCAGGCGGCCATTGTCGGTGAAGTAGGGGCGCTTCTCGCCGACCACGGTGATACCACGTTTCTTCAGTACTTTCCGGGCTTCCTCCGAAGCCAGCGTTTCCTGCGTCAAGGTGCCCGGATTCATCCGTATACCTTCACTCTTCAGCCGCTGCACCTCTTGCGCCAGTGCCTTTTGCGTTGCCGGGCTCAGCAGTGATGGGTCATGTTCGTACTGCATCTTTTCCAGCAGCGTCATTCCCGCTGGAATCGCCACCTGCCCCAGATCATACCAGCTGTTATGAATGCCATAAGTGACCCCTTTGTTCTGATCAGCCTTACAGGCCAGGTGGTCGGGGTCTGAACAGACAATAATGCCAGCCTCCCGGGCTGTTTTGCGCCGAACATTGTCATTAATAATCTGGTTCATTCTCTGCATTGGCTCAGTTGTCAATTCAAAGTTTTCAGAGATCCCGGAGCCGCAATGGTCATTCAGACCATAGGCTTTGGTGTAGTCTTTTTTGCGATGATCCTGAAGTCGCGTGGTTATCCGCGCCAGATCAGCCGCACCGTGCATGGCGGCTTCCAGGTGACGTTGGAATTCACTCTTGTTGCCAGACTCGGAGGCAAACTCGCCAGTCAGCTTCGCTGGTAAATCAAGACGTGCAGCATCAAAGCCCGGGGGCTCAGTCACCGTGAATCCGGGAAAATCAGCCCCGACCCCAAAACAACGGATAATGTCCAGTCGATCCGCAAAGCGTAATATACGCAGATACCAGCGCACAGGGTCAGGCAGGTTCTGCTCGTCTTTACCCCTGTTATCGTTTTCCTTGCTGACCATCGCCTGGGCCATATTACCCAGCAGCGGTTCAGGGTAGTGCCCGGTCAGGTCCCGTATGAAATAGCCCGCAGACCTTGTTTCTTCCGCTGATTTGTCGACATCTTCGGCAGCGGCATCATGGTAGATAATCGCCAGTGCCAGAAGTTCTTTTTCTATTTTTTCCAGGCGACGCAGCTGAAATTTTTCCAGCAATTCCATATACCAGAGCCCATTATTCCTGGCCCGCAGAACATGACTGCAGCTGTGCAGCGGTTTCCACACGGTTGGCATGGTCTGTCTGCCAAGGCTCTTGATCACCCGTTCCGGTCCCGGGCGGCGGTAATAATGCTGCAACACCGTCAGGATGGTTTTTTCATTATCACCGACATGATCAGGCAGGACCGGCGGTTCGCTGAAAGCGTTCACCACAAACTGTAACGCTGTGGGTGTCTCAGCTGCCAATGATGTTGGCGATGCGCCGGAATCGTTCTGATGGAGCGATTGTTTCAGGCGTGCATTTTCACGCTGAGCCCTCTGGACATACGTTGGCCAATTCCGGTACAGAGGATATGTTTCCCGTTGCTCCCATAGATTATCAAGCCATTTGATAAAATCATTTGGAGAAAAATCATCAACAAGCATCCTGTCTTCACGATACTGCCTCTGCATATTGGATGTTAAAGATTTCATGAAGCTTTTGTTCAGGGAAGCTCCTGAGTAAAACAGGGCCAGTAAGTGAGACCGGATGGTGTCGAGAGCCGGGAAGCTGCAATCTCTCACATATTGTTGCACTGTTTTTTCCAGAGCGTCCTGCCGTTGCTGTTGACTAAGCCCCTGGCAAATGCGGTCAAATTCAACAACGGCACCCGGACAGAAGGTCAAAGGTATCTGTCTGAGATGGAGCAGAGTCAGGAAGTCAAATGGACTAAAGGCAGCCAGCATGCAATTCATTATGTCCAGAGGCATTGTGTTACTGTCAAAACGGTCCATCCAGTACATGAATGACACGCACCACTCTTTCGGCAGACTTGCCCCACTGTGCAAAAGCAGCTGAAACATCCGGTAAGCTTCTTCCTCCTGTTTCTTGATGTGCTTCTGCTTGGGATGTGAGTATCTGCACATTTCGGAATCCAGGAGCATTTCGAGCAAAGATTCAAAACTTCCTTTATGAAAAAAAGGCTGGTGGATTGGCAAACCACTCTGTTTTAATCCCAGAAGTTTCTCGTAACTGTAAACACGGGGATCACTCACCAGCTGGATGGCCTGTTGCAATTTGTGCTCAACATCTGGTGAGACGGTTAATTCCGAGCTCAGTGCCTGTGTCCGCAGAGACATTGGCAGCAGATTTAACATGGCTCTGAAATTTTCTGGGGGTATGCCCTGTGAAATCGCAAAATAATCCAGAGAATCCTCATTCGTGGCCAGGTGTTTACTGTCCAGCTCACCATCAAAATAGACCTGAACAGAACCTGTTCGGTGGCAATAAACAACCAGCGGCAATGATTCAAGCTCCAATGCCTCCTCACACTGACGCTTGTGCCGCAGGGTCTCGGCAATATTTATCTGTGCATCAAGGTATACAACGAAGCATTTGATGTCTTCTTTGCCATATTTGGTGAGCACCAGTTCCGGGTAATCCAGTTCAGGGGTGTCATTGCCGGGTTTTAATTTTGGTAAACTGAACGTTCCATCCTTTTGCAGATGTCCCGAGGTGAAACGATGAGGATACGCTCTCCAGGTGACTTGTTCGCCATGCTCTCGACGTCTATGAAACATTGTTGGCAGATCAGGCAGTAGCTTTGCTCGCAGTTGTGCCGGAGTCAAGCCAGGCTCCAGCAGCAGACGTTGAGTAAAAGCATCACATTTATAGACATACAGGCATTGTGGATCAACAATGCCTACCATCCATTGGCGATACCTCTTTGGTATGGGCTTGGTGGGCATCATTCCCCCCGGCAGGACGAGGGAGAAGGGTCTTGGTGACCCCTTACCTGAAAAGTACTGTTTTTCTGTATTTAAATAAATTCGCCGAAACGCCAGACGCCCACTCCTGGCGGCCCACTGTAGCACTTGTCGCTCAGGCTCCCTGGGATGAGGGGGTCGCCGCTTGCAGCTCGATTTGTCGGCGGTCCATTGGCCAGAGGCTGTTACGGACTGGGTGTCAGACTTTGGTTGAGGGTACAGGCTTGCGTAATTCCCTGTTCCGTA
The DNA here is from genome assembly GCF_049310165.1 of Endozoicomonas sp. ALE010. NCBI lineage: Bacteria > Pseudomonadati > Pseudomonadota > Gammaproteobacteria > Oceanospirillales > Endozoicomonadaceae > Endozoicomonas > Endozoicomonas sp. ALE010. The sequence goes on from NZ_JBLYNV010000010.1 coordinate 4,653, forward strand.
GTCAACATCCATGGCAATACTCCATTAAAACTTGTCCTTCATGAGAGTAATTGGTTGGTGAAAAGTTCCATCACGGCCCTATGGATCAGGCTTCTCTATCTTTCCAACGGTGTCATAACCGATTGAATTGGCTGAACAGGCCAACGAGTTAAGGAATGGAGCGAGTGGTAATTATGCGACAACTTCTAACCACAGAATTGACAGCAAACAATCAGTCAGACATCCGTAGTTCAGTGATCTTCGCTGTGTTACCGCCATGGATGGTCAACACATGGCCATTGATGCTAAAGGTGGCTGATATGATTGCACTATGATGGGAAGTGGTGGCTTTTTCTTCCCATGATCCATCGCTGTTCAGACCATAAACTTTCACTGTTCCATCGAAACTGGCAGTGACCACATGGCGGCCATCGACGCTAAAGGTTGCTAATCTAATATCGTTACCATTGGAGATGACGGCTTTTTCTCTCCATGATCCATTGTTCGTCAGGCCATAGATTTTCACCGTGCGATCTATGCTGCAGGTGATGACATGACGGCTATCGGGGCTGAATGTGGCATAGTAGACACTTTTGTTATGGGTAATGATGTTTTTTTCTTCCCATGATCCATCGTCCTTCTTGCCATAGATTTTCGCTTTGCCATCCGAACTGGAGGTCACCACATGGCGGCTATCGGCGCTGAATTTGGCTGAGTAGACTGTCTTGTCATGGGAAATGATGGCTTTTGCTTTCCATGATCCGTCTTTATCCTGGCCAGAGATTATCACCTTGCCATCGTCACTGGAGGTCATTAAAAAACAGCGACTATCGGGGCTGAATGTGACTGAGTTAACCTTTCCATTGCGGGAAATGATGGCTTTTTTTTCCCATGATCCATCGGCATCCAGTCTATGGATTGTTGCACTGCCCTTTTTTCTGGTGATCACCACATGGCGACTATCAGAGCTGAAGGTGACCGAGACAAAATGGGAAATAATGGCTATTTCCAGCCATGACCCATCGTCCTTCCTGGCATGGATTTTCGCCTTGCTATCCATGCTGGCGGTCACCACATAGCGGCTATCGGGGCTGAAGCTGGCTGTGTAGAGAAGGTCATCATGTGGAATGATGGCTTCTTCTGCCCATGACCCATCGTCTGTCAGGCCATAGATTTTTGCCCTCTTATCCCAACTGATGGTTACTACATAGCGACTATCTTTGCTGAAGGTGGCAAAATCGACCGTATCATCATGGGAAATAGTGGCTTTTTCTTCCCATGATCGTTCGTCCTTCTTGCCATAGATTTTCGCTGTGCCGTCGTTACTGTAGGTCAACACATGGCGGCTATCGGGGCTGAAGGTGGCTGAGCGTACCCAGTGACTGTGGGAAATAGTGGCTTTTTCTTCCCATGTTTGTTCGTCCTTCTTGCCATAAATTTTCGCATTGCCATCCATACTTGCGGTCACTACATAGCGGCTATTGGCACTGAAGGTGATTGATCTGACTTGCTTATCATGGGAGATAGTGCTTTTTGCTACCCATGATTCATCGCTCTCCTGGCCATAGATTTTACAGGCTCCAGAGTCACAGGCGATCACCAGGTGGCGTCCATCGGCGCTGAAGGCAGCTAAGTCCTTTAAACTATGACAGGGGATGCTGGCTAAAGTCTCTAATTTAAATGCTTTACATTGACACATCAGTTTAGTGAGAGTGGAAAAGAACAGAGCAGGAAAATAAAAACACGCCTGGCGATCCATAATTGACTTGACTAATGCCTTATCCTTTGTAAAACGGCTCAACCAATTCTCGAGTTGACCTTTATTTTTTGCAGTGAGGATTGTTTCCGTAATGGCCAGGTGTGATGAGGCAATCTGGCGATACCACGCCCTTATCATTGATGCATCTTTTTTGAGCGTGTTGTAAATGCATGAATTCACCTGTGTTAAACGGGCAATATCACGAGTCTGCAAATAGGTATAAATTTTGGCTTGTATTTCAAAGGGTAAATCGAGCAATAACGAAAGCTCATCCTTGTCACGAACAATGGCGTCCCTACGCGTGCTGATACCACTTCGTGTCCCATATTGAGATTGAACTGGTGTTGATGAAAGTGCATGACCGGAACTACTTTTTATGCAATCCATAAATAGTCGACATTATTTGGCGGATGGTTTTCACGAAGATTTAGCGATAATAGCACAGTCCTCTTTCCCGTCCTGCGCATTGTTACTCTGGCCGTAAAAATTCACCAGTCTTTTTATCCGGTTGCGTCCCTGGGCCATTCGGTAGCGGTTGGTGTCTCTCAGGCTGTATACGCAACCGCAGTATTCTTGTTGATAGAACGCTTCCCGTTTGGACAGCTCAATCATTCTCTGGCTGCCCCCCTGTTTACGCCAGTTGTAAGTCCAGTAGGAAACACCGGGGTAGTGCCCGGCAGAGCGGATGCCGCAGTCATTGATCTGTTCCATGTTCTTCCAGCGTGAAATACCCAGTGTGCTGGAGATCACCGTAAAGTGGTGTTCATAAGCATAAAGGGCGGTTCGTTCAAAGCGCATATCAAAACAGACGGTGCAGCGTTTGCCCCGTTCCGGCTCATTTTCCAGGCCCCGGGTGCGGGCAAACCAGTTGTCGGTATCATAATCAGCATCAATAAACGGAATATTGAGTTTGTCACAGAACCGTTTGTTTTCATCCTTGCGAAGCCGGTACTCCTCAGCGGGGTGGATGTTTGGGTTGTAAAAGAATACGGTCTGCTCAATACCCGATGCCTGAATCGCTTCCATCACTTCACCGGCGCAGGGGGCACAGCAGGAATGCAGCAGGATTTTTTCAGCACCATCAGGAATATTCAGAACAGGACGTTGATAATTTTCCAGGGAGAGAGGGGTGTTTTTCATGGCAGCCATACCAGTCTGACAGGTAGAGTGTTTACACAACCGGTAAGCATAGCAAAATATTGTCGTAAACCTGCTATCCAGCAGCAGAACCGATGGTTTAATCGCTCCTATTGGTAAACAGCATTTGTAATGCCCCCTGATGAGCCTCAAATAATTGATGGTAGTTTTGACAAAAGGCGTCTTCATTCGGTTCCACCAGTACCTCAATGGAAGGCGCTATACCTTTTGCCCAACCGGGTAGGTAGTACCCTTTGGCAGCACACAGTGCATGAATGATCATTTCTACAGTACCACCGGGTCCTCTGGCCGTTGGTGCCAAGTGCACATACCACCAGTGAATGCGAGGGATTACCGAAAGGTCGCCAGCCATCGCCTGATCAATTAAACCCTGAACATGCTGTAACCCCGGATTCAGTTGATCAGGATCCGTATGGATAATTAAAGCAGAGCGCTTATTCTTGCCAACATAATGCAAATAACAGTCACCAAAAAAATATTCAATTCCATAATTCTTGATTCTGGGGCTGGTCACTATTTGGGTTAGATAAACCTTATTCTCTCCTGCATTACCCACAACCACGCCATAATGTATATGATCAATTTCAAGGGGGTTTAGTTTATATTTGTCAGAGATGTGCTTGATAAACCTTTCTCCTGCCTTGGTTATGTGATTGATAAAGGATTTATTATAGGTCAGTTCAACCGCACGTTGTTTAGCACAGGAATAAGTAGAGTCTAGTGGGGTGTGGGTACAAATGGGATAATTACTCACTAATTGCAGATTATTACGAAGAAGGCCAAATTCTTCAGCACAGTCATTATTTCTGGTAATCTCAATGTGTTTACGAGTATTAATTGCTTTCTTAATTAACTCTTCAGCAGTGATTGTTCTTTTAATAATACTGTCTTTTACCCGATCAACAAATAATCTGAATTCTGAGTTAAAAACATCTGGATCACCATATGGAAGCCAATTATCTCTTTTAACCAGATGATTGGAATTTTCCGGCGGAATCATCAAAGGTGACAGCAATTGTTCATTTTTTACTGGCAAAACCTCAGTTTCTGGCGTTTTTTCAGGGATCTTGCTGGACTGCAGAGGATGGTCCAGGGGATTTTCCAGCCTTTTATCAGCAGTTACTGCTATTTTCCTAAGTGCGCCATTATCGGCTTGAGTGCATTGTTCAGGGGAATTACCGGTGGCATGCTGGATATTGACCATTAAATTTCGATTCGATAACTGTTTTACCGGTATTTTCTGATGTTCAACCGATGATGGCTGAGGGGGCAATAAAGATGACTTTGTCTGACTTGCAATAGGGGGGGGATGATTAATTGTGTTCACAACTTTGAATCCTTTGTTTTAGTGGTTATAAAAAATTTTCTGGATTTCAAGTCATCTTCGGCTTAAAAAATTCTTTTAATGTAAGCTGTCAATCAATCAGTTTTAAATCACACGTATCCTCTGAAGACATTCAAACATTTTTTCTTTGTCGTCTTCGGACAGGTGCGTTGCATTTACTAACCTGACAAAGTCTTGCTGCATGTTATTATCAAACTTTCCTCCATTGTAAAGATATGCGCTGATTTGACTCACGATCTGTTTACCAAGCTCTATCAGCCTGGGCCTGACCTCAGAATCCAGGTCACGGTATTTTTTATTTGCTGGCCTGGCAGAAGACCATTGATCAATATACCCCTGTTGAATAGCCTTGGCCGCATTCATCTGTGCCTGAAAAAAATGTTTCATGGAATCCGGGTCTAAACCAGCATTTTCAGCATCACACATGGCCTTCTTAAGCACCATTTTTTCTCTGGTCAAATCTTCAACAGCCCGATTCTCCCTGACCTTGAATAAGGCTACATCTTTCATATAAGTCAGCCGCCGGTTGATTAACTCAAAGATTCCATGTAATTGCTGATTTTTGTCTGGCAAAACCTCGGTTACTGGTGTTGTTTCAGGGGGGGTATCGGGCTGTAGAGTAAAGCCTGTAGAATTTACCAGCCTGTTTTGTTCAGTTATTGCAACTTTTTGAAACGTGCCATCACTGGCTTGGGCACATTGTTTCGGAGAATGCTTGATATTTACCATTAAATCTGGATCTGTTAGCGGTTTTACCGGTTTTTTTTTATCTTCAACCGATGATGGCGGAGGATATTTGGAATTTGTCGGACTTATCGTAGTGGATGCTTGATTAACCGGGTTCACAGATTCGAGTCCTTTGTTTAAGGGATGTAATAATTTTCTTTGATTCAAACCATTTTCAGGCTATCAGCAATACAGCTTAACAGGAGCTATCAATCAACAAACTAACTATGTTGTCAGTAACTCTAACGGACTGTCATTTATGAGGCAGGTTTCGGCGCACATTCAGTGAGATAAGCAGAATGAGCAAGCAGCAGTGCACAAGGCAGGAAATGGCTGGATTTTCATCGGTGGGGCAGGAATATGGTATTCGAATCTATTGAGCAATTGGCCAGGCGGGTTCCTGTTCAGCCAGTGAATACCGGGTGGCTATATGAACTGGGCGTATCCCTGGATATTTTGCGCCTGGATCAACTTGACCCCGAGATCAGCGGTAACAAGTGGTACAAGCTGAAACACAATCTTATTGCCGCGCAGCAGGAGGGCAAATCGGCCATTCTCAGCTTTGGTGGTGCCTGGTCCAACCATATTCATGCACTGGCTGCGGCGGGTCATCGGTTTGGCATGCCAACCATTGGCGTTATCAGGGGGGAGCCGGGGGAATCTCTGTCAGCAACCTTGACCGATGCGGTTAACTGGGGAATGCAATTACACTACCTGTCCAGAAGTGATTATCGTCGAAAGAATGAAGCCGGCTTTGTTCACCATCTTTTGCATCAATCAGGTTTGTCAGCCCGGGATGTGCATGTTGTACCGGAAGGCGGGAGTAATGTGTCCGGTGTGCAGGGTTGCCGCGAAATTCTGGCCGCAGGGGGCATCACTGCGGGGAGCTATGATGAGATCTGGCTGGCTTGTGGCACGGGGGCCACGCTGTCAGGGGTGGCGCTGGCTGCGGCAACAGAGATGCCACAGACGCAGGTGACCGGTGTCGCCGTCCTTAAAGGAGGCGATTTTCTGCGCGGTGATATTCATCACTACACCGGGCAGGCATTGGCTAACTGGACACTGTTGACGGACTATCATCATGGCGGTTACGCTCGCACTACCGAGGCGTTGCTGTCGTTTATCAAATCCTTTGAGATGGAGACGGCAATCCCTCTGGATCCGGTATACACCGGCAAGGTCATGTTTGCCATTAGGCATTCACTGGCGGAAAACCTGAAGCAAGGCCTTCCCTGCCGGGGCAGACGGCTGTTAATGGTTCATACCGGAGGGCTTCAGGGGCGGCGCGGAATTGATATAAAAATATAAGAGCAATGGTGCAGTGATGAATACTTCAATAGCCCGACAGATTGCCAGAATTGTTCTTGAAGGGTTCAGTGACTATCGAACACGCTTTACTGACATCACCCTGGGGGCTCGGGACCGTTTTCTGAAGGCGGACTGGAGTGCTGCACAAAATGCTGCCTCAGACCGGATTAACCTTTACCATGTTGCCGTCACTGATGTGATGACAACCCTGGCATCCCGGATTGAAGCGTCCTATCTCAGCGACAGTAGCTGCTGGCAGGATGTGCATGACGCTTACCTGGATTTGATCTCTTACCGGACCGACCCGGAACTGGCGGAAACCTTTTATAACTCCATCTACCGCAAGTTGTTCAGGGGCGAAGCGGTGAACCCCCGTCACTGTTTTATTCAGTCGGAATTTGATGGTTTTAAGGTGCACAGCGCCAGGGGCATTTATCGATCCTATGCTTTTAATGATAAAAGTAATGACCAAAGCCAGCAGCAGGGGCTGGTCAGCCAGGTTGGCCAGATACTGGATGATTTTCAGTTTGAACTGCCCTGGGAGTACCGGCGCAGGGATATTCGCAATATTATCCATGCGTTGCAGAAAGCTCAGCCATCATGGGTTCGGCGCAGTAATGTTCGGGTGGATGTGCTGAAGTGGGTCTTTTATCGGAATAAAGCCGCTTACCTGGTGGGAAGGCTGGTGGCCGGTGACGACCTGCAACCGTTTGTTCTGGCGGTTCTGAATAATGAACAGGGCGCGCTCTACGTTGACGCCCTGCTCTGTGAAAACGACAGCGTCAGTGTGCTGTTCAGCTTTACCCGCTCTTATTTCCTGGTTGATGCCCGGATTCCCTCCGAGTGTATTGAGTTTTTGCACACGCTGGTGCCTGAAAAAAAACGTGCCGAGCTTTATAACTCCATCGGTTTCTTCAAGCATGGTAAAAGTGTCTTCTATCGGGATTTTCTCCAGCATTTGCACCATTCTGCTGATCAGTTTGTCATTGCACCGGGTGTCAAGGGCATGGTGATGTCGGTGTTTATGCTGCCTTCCCTGGATATGGTGTTTAAAGTCATAAAAGATCATTTCGCCCCGCCCAAAGATATCAGCAAGGCCATGGTTAAAGACCGGTACTATCTGGTAAAAACCCATGACCGGGTAGGGCGGATGGCCGATACTCAGGAGTACTCCAATCTGATATTGCCCCGTTCCCGGTTCAGTGATGAGTTGTTGCAGGAGTTGCGGCAGGTAGCGCCCTCTACCGTTCTTGTCTATGACGATAAGGTGCTGATTCGCCATCTATATACTGAGCGGCGAATGATGCCCATGAATATCTATGTTGAACAGTTGGTTGACCATGGCAACGAGCAGGCACTGGAAGCGGTGCTTGATGAGTATGGCCGGGCGATCAAGCAACTGGCCGCTGCTAATATCTTCCCGGGCGATATGCTGCTGAAAAATTTCGGGGTCACTCGCCATGGTCGTGTGGTTTTCTACGATTACGATGAAATTATCTATCTGACCGAGTGCAATTTTCGCGAGATACCGGAGGCGCTCTATCCAGAGCAGGAAATGTCCGCTGAGCCCTGGTATTCCGTTTCACCGGGGGATATTTTTCCGGAAGAGTTTCCGGTGTTTCTGTTTCCTGATCTGGCCATCCGCAAACGTTTTACCCGTCTTCATGGTGATCTTTTTACCGCCAGCTACTGGCGCAGTGTTCAGCAGCAGATTTCCCAGGGGCAGGTGATGGATGTATTGCCATACACGCCATCACTGCAACTGAAAAAACACCATGTTGACCGGGCTGCGTCCCGTCAAAAAACAGCGCCTGTGGTTTAACAGGCGCTACTTATGGTGTTCACGCTTTTTTCAGGTACTTGGTCAACAGAACAATTCGGACACCATTGACACGGCCTTCGATCTGTTCAGGATTACCGGTCAAAGAGATATTGCGTACAGCTGTGCCGCGCTTGGCAGTAAAGCCAGCACCTTTGACCGGCAGATCCTTGATCAGCGTGACTGTATCGCCCGCATTCAATACACTGCCGTTGCTATCCAGTGTGGGGGCTGCTGATTCTTCACTGCTTAATCCGGACTCTGCCCACTCACGGGTCTCATCATCCAGATACATCATATCCACCAGGTCCCGGGCCCAGCCTTCCGATGACAGACGGTTGAGCAGACGAAATGCCATGACCTGAACGGCGGGAACCTGGCTCCACATACTGTCATTCAGACAGCGCCAGTGATGAGTATCCATGGTATTTGACTGGTTGATCTGCCCAAGGCAGTTATCACAAACCAGAAGGCAGTGGTCCGGATGGGATGCATCGCTCTTTGGCGGCACAGGGTAAACGCTCAGGTCATTTTTTGAACTGCACAGTTCACATTGAGCGCCGCTGCGCTCCATCAGAGTTTGTTCGGTAGTCATAGAAGGGAATATTTGACCAAATGGAGGGAAGGCTAGTATGCCTGTAATTTCAGAAATCTCCAATCAGGGACTTATCAAGTACTGCTGTAGAAATTTGCAATTTTCCTTTGAGGTATGAGTAATAAATCAGGTCAGTTCGCCATTGATTGTCACTCATCGGTTTTAGCCACTTTCATCGCTCTCTCAGGCCAGTCATCAGGCACAATAAACAAATGCATCTGCTGTTGCAGCGCCTGATGGATTGCCCTGATATACACCGGTCGTTTTTGCGGTTGCAGCTGGCGTATCAGCGCATCCTGATCGAGCAACTCTGCAACAGGGTTCTGATTCAACCACTGCACTTTCTGAGGTATCTGGAAGCGGATATCCCTGCTGATGGACCGGGTACCCAGAAGGAAATGGCTTTGGGTTAACCAATAACCTTTCAGGTGATTCTGGTTGCAATACTCCGGTGGCGGGCATTGCGCTGTTATATGCTGTTCTGCCTGAGTTATCAGTTGGATGTCGTTCAGTTGCGGTATGGCTGTTTTATCTGTGCGGTACAGGGGATAAAAAAGCCTTCCCTGTATCAGGATCTCTTTAGCAACCGGCTGGACAATACCCAGCGTTAATAATGTTTCCCGCCCTTCATGGCTATCACTCAACAGGGCTTGATGATGGAGCAGGCAATCCATCTTGCGATCCAGCCGGTCCCTGAGCCCGGGGCCGACCCAATGTTGCCATGAAGACCCCACGGCATTGTCAGCTTCACCAGGCATACCCAGATAAAATTTAACGGCCAGCTCCCGATGGATAAACCGGTTTTTCCGCTGGTAGATAAGGTCATATTCACCCAGTGTGGCAGGCTGACCATTTTTCTCACCATTCACCTGCAGGTTAGCGACGATGGTCTGGCTATCAGGCAGCTGGCTCAGCAGGAATTGCCATAAGGTTTCGTTGAAAATGCCGAGCAGGGGATTGCCTTTTTGGTTAACCAGACTTTCCAAAAGGGCCAGTTGCTGTTGATCAAGAATCACCGGGGCTGTTCCGGCCGGTAAGGGGGAGTCCAGAAATAGAGGACTGGCCGTACTATTAAATAATGGCGGGCTGTTTTGTACCCATTCTACTGCCTGTTGTAGAGTGCGATGTATGCTTTGATGTGAAAATCTGTTCATACTGACGTTTATATACTATTACATGGTTTCAATGTAATTGATGGGTTCTTTTTATCAATGGCCTCCAAACTCTGTTCGTCCTGAGGAGCAGAAGTACGCTAAGGGTGAGCGGAGATTGTACACATCAAAATCATCGAAATAATGTACTATGGATAATATCAGTCAGAATCCACCTTGTTCATCTGCTGAAATACCTCAGAAGGATTCTCAATCTGTCAAGACAATCCTCACTGGATTTTCGCGAGCTGTTAAGTCTGTTGATCCAAAAAACATTCCCGGTGAAAAGAAAAGTAAGTCAGTAAATGTTCCCCAACATGTATCTCTGATTAGCCGTAAAGTCGAACAACTTAACCATCAGGGACGCACTTACCTGTTGCAGGTGGATAAGCCCCTGGATAGTGGCAATACAACCACAGAGTCTTCGGCCCTGCCTGTTAATACCTCCGGGATTTTGCAATACGTATCAAAGGGCGACATGAGAAGATTCAACGGCAGGGCGAACAGTCTCTTTGATCATAAACCGATTGCTTGCAGGCATTTGGCCTATGCGTTTGCTACAGGCAAGTTTGGCACGAAAGATGGTGGCAAATTCACGTCCATTGATCGGCTTGATAAAATTTCCCGTCACAGCGGTATTAAAATGGATCAGGCCCTGAATGACACCACGGCTCATGGATATAAAACTGCACAGGAAGGTTATTACTTTGACCGGGCTGGCTTAGGCCAGGCACTTTATGCGGCTTGTCAACAGCAGCTGGTCGATAGCGAACAAAATAAAACCTATCTGTTTTCGTCACCGAACCATTTGATGGCTCTAAAGATAAACTGGTCGCCTGAGCGACCGGAAATAAAACTGGCCTTTTATGATCCCAACGACACCCTGAGAGTCCGACGACTCATCGTCCCTGACCTGCAAACCCTTAAGGCAATTAAAATAGAGCACCTTTTCCCGGATTCTTATTCAATCAAATTATATTACCCCGAGCCTTCTTTGGGGGGATGTTTAACTACGACAACGGTTGAGAGCCGGGCCGGTAACTCGTTGGTCAGGATTCTGGCGGATATGAATTCGTCCATCCTGTTTTTAATGCTCAGGAATGGACATTTTTCTTCGAAAACGGTGGATCAATTCATGGGGCAACTGAACCGGCTTGATCCATATAATCAAAAGATTGCCCTGATGGCGAAATCCGACAGTGGTTTTTCCGGGCTCTACGTAGCACTGCAAAATGGCCATGGTGAGTGTGTGGCGAGTTACCTGGATCGGGTCCTGGCCAGCTCCCTGAGCGACGAGGTCAAACTGAATCTGCTGATGGCGAAGTCCCCCAAGGGTTTTTCCGGGTTCTGTGTGGCGTTGCAAAACGGCCATGGTGAGTGCGTCAGGATTTACTGGGATCGGGTGATGGCCAGCCCCTTCAGCGAGGAGGTCAAACAGGGCTTGCTGAGGGCGAAATCCGACTGGGGTTTCGCCGGGCTCTGCCTGGCATTGCAAAACGGCCACGGGGAGTGCGTGAGGAGTTACTGTGATCGGGTGATGGCCAGCCCATTCAGCGACGAGGTCAAACTGGATCTGCTGATGGCGAAATCCGATAGTGGTTTTTCCGGGCTCTACGTAGCACTGCAGAATGGCCATGGTGAGTGCGTCAGGATTTACTGGGATCGGGTGATGGCCAGCCCCTTCAGCGAGGAGGTCAAACAGGACCTACTGATGGCGAAATCCGACAGGGGGTTTCCCGGGCTCTGCATAGCACTGCAAAACGGCCATGGTGAGTGCGTCAGGATTTACTGGGATCGGGTGATGGCCAGTCCCTTCAGTGACGAGGTCAAACTGGACCTGCTGATGGCGAAATCTGACAGGGGTTTCCCAGGGCTCTACGTAGCACTGGAAAAAGGCCATGGTGAGTGCGTCAGGATTTACTGGGATCGGGTGATGGCCAGCTCCTTTAGCGAGGAGGTCAAACAGGACCTGCTGATGGCGAAATCCGAGTGTGGTTTTCCAGGGCTCTGCGTGGCACTTAAAACTGGCCACGGGGAGTGCGTGAAGAGTTACCTGGATCGAGTCCTGGCTAGCTCCTTCAGCGACGAAGTCAAACAGGGCTTGCTGCGGGCGAAATCAGGCAGTGGTTTTCCCGGGCTCTATGTAGCACTGGAAAGTGGCCATGGTGAGTGCGTCAGGATTTACTGGGATCGAGTGATGGCCAGCCCCTTCAGCGAGGAGTTCAAACAGGACTTGCTGAGGGCGAAATCCGACAGTGGTTTTCCCGGGCTCTCCATAGCACTGCAAAATGGCCATAGTGAGTGCGTCAGGATTTACTGGGATCGGCTGATGGCCAGCCCCTTTAGCGACGAGGTCAAACTGAATCTGCTGATAGGGAAATCCGACAAGGGTTTTCCGGGGTTGTTTAAGGCGCTGCTAAATGGCCATGAGGCGTGCGCCAGGGATTACCTGAGTCTGGTTATGGCCAGTCTCTTCAGCGATGAGGTCAAACAAAACCTGCTGATGGCGACCCGGGGCAATGGTATTTCCGGACTCTACGTGGTGTGGGAAAATGGCAAACGGGAATGCTTCAGGACCTATGTTACAGAGGTTATCTATAGCAGCTTCAGTAACCTTGTTCAGTCTTGATAATGGTTTCGAAGCTTTATTGTGGCTGTTCAGGATGAGTTCTGCACTGTAAATACTGCTTTATTGGCCTTAATGTCTACCCTGAGAGCCTATGTATAGTATCAGGCAGAATCCTCCTCGCTCATCTGCTGGAACACCACAGAAGGATTCTCAATCTGTCAATGAAGCGACAATCCTCAATGGATTTTCGCGAGCTATTAAGTCCGTTGATCCAAAAAACATTCCCGGTGAAAAGAAAAGCAAGTCTGCCAATGTTCCCCAACATGCATCTCTGATTAGCCGTAAAATTGAACAACTTAACCATCAGGGACGCACTTACCTGTTTCAGGTGGATAAGCCCCTGGATAGTGGCAATACACCCATAGAATCCTCGACAGAGGCCCTGGCTGTTAATCCCTCCGGGATTTTGCAATACCTGTCAAAGGGCGACCTGAGAAGGTTCAACGGCAGGGCGAACAATCTCTTTGATCATAAACCGATTACTTGCAGGCATTTGGCCTATGCGTTTGCTACAGGCAAGTTTGGCACGAAAGAGGTTGGCAAATTCACGTCCATTGATCGGCTTGATAAAATTTCCCGTCACAGCGGTATTAAAATGGATCAGGCCCTGAATGACACTGCGGCTGATGGCTATAAAACGGCACAGGAAGGTTATTACTTTGACCGGGCTGGCTTGGGCCAGGCACTTTATGCAGCTTGTCAACAGCAGCTGGTCGATAGTGAACAAAATAAAACCTATCTGTTTTCGTCAATGAACCATTTGATGGCTCTAAAGATAAACTGGTCGCCTGAGCGACCGGAAATAAAGCTGGCCTGTTATGATCCCAACGACACCCTGAGAGTCCAACGGCTTATCGTCCCTGACCTGCAAACCCTGAAGGCGATTAAAATAGAGCACCTGTTCCCGAATTCTCATTCAATCAAATTATATTTCCCCAAGCTTTCCTTTGGTGGATGTTTAACCACGACAACGGTTGAGAGCCGGGCCGGTAACTCGTTGGTCAGGATTCTGGCGGATATGAATTCGTCCATCCTGTTTTTAATGCTCAGGAATGGACATTTTTCGTCGCCAATGGTGGATCAATTCATGGGGCAACTGAACCGGCTTGATCCATATCATCAAAAAATTGTCCTGATGGCTAAAAATGACAATGGTGTGCCAGGGCTGAGCATGGCATCACACAGGGGGAATGTTGAGTGTGTCAGGAAATACCTGGATTGGGTCCTGGCCAGCGCCTTGAGCGACGAGGTCAAACAGGATCTGTTGATGGCGAAATCCGACAGTGGTTTTCCCTGGCTCTGCGTGGCAATGCAAAGTGGCCACGGGGAGTGTGTGAAGAGTTACCTGGATCGGGTGATGGCCAGCTCCCTGAGCAACGAGATCAAACAGAATCTGCTGATGGTGAAATCCCCCAAGGGTTATCCCGGGCTTTTCGGGGCGCTGCAAAACGGCCACGAAGAGTGTGTGAAGAGTTATCTGGATCGGGTGATGGCCAGCTCCCTGAGCGACGAGGTCAAACAGAATCTGCTGATGACGAAATCCCCCGGGGGGTATCCCGGGCTCTTCATGGCACTGGAAAATGGCCAGGCGGAGTGTGTGCAGAGTTACCTGGACCGGGTCCTGGCCAGCTCCTTAAGCGACGAGATCAAACAGAATCTGCTGATGGCGAAGTCTCCCAGGGGGTTTTCCGGGCTCTGTGTGGCGTTGCAAAACGGCCAGGGGGAGTGCGTCAGGATTTACTGGGATCGGGTGATGGCCAGCCCCTTCAGCGAGGAGGTCAAACAGAACCTGCTGATGGCGAAGTCCGACTGTGGTTTTCCCGGGCTCTACGTAGCACTGGCAAAAGGCCATAGTGAGTGCGTCCGGATTTACTGGGATCGGGTGATGGCCAGCCCCTTTAGCGAGGAGGTCAAGCAGAACCTGCTGATGGCGAAATCTGACTGTGGTTTTCCCGGGCTCTGCGCGGCACTTAAAAATGGCCACGGGGAGTGCGTGAAGAGTTACCTGGATCGAGTCCTGGCCAGCGCCTTCAGCAACGAGGTCAAACAGGACCTGCTGAGGGCGAAATCCGACAGTGGTTTTCCCGGGCTCTATGTAGCACTGGAAAATGGCCATGCTGAGTGCGTCAGGATTTACTGTGATCTGGTGATGGCCAGCCCCTTCAGCGAGGAGTTCAAACAGGACTTGCTGAGGGCGAAATCCGACAGTGGTTTTCCCGGGCTTTACATTGCACTGCAAAATGGCCATGGTGAGTGCGTCAGGATTTACCTGGATCGGGTGATGGCCAGCCCCTTCAGCGATGAGTTCAAACTGAATCTGCTAATGGCGACATCCGACACGGGATTTTCGGGGTTGTTCAAGGCGCTGAAAAATGGCCAGGAGGCGTGCGCCAGGGATTACCTGAGTCTGGTTATGGCCAGTCCCTTCTGCGATGAGGTCAAACAAAACCTGCTTATGGCGACCCTGGGCAACGGTATCTCCGGACTCTACGTGGTCTGGGAAAATGGCAAACGGGAATGCTTCAGGACCTATGTTACAGAGGTTATCTATAGCAGCTTCAGTAATGATTCAAAACAATCAATGATATCGTCGACTCAGGCTAACTGAATGACCTTGCCCCGGATTCTGATTGCTTCAAATTATATTATCCCGGGCCTTCTTTGGGTGGAGCACCACTCTACTTGTCTTTTGTAGAACCTGTTGAAGAGTATGATGTATGCTTTGATGTAAAAATCTGTTCATGACTAACGTATACTAACTCACATTCTAAGGCGACATCACTGAGTTTATGGAACACTTCAAAATTGTCGGAGTAACCGGCCGCCAGGGGCGTATTCAGGTGGAGGATACTCTGAGACATCTGGCAGACTTTCTGCAGCAGCGGGGGGTGACCGTAGTTCTGGATGAACAGCTGGACGGTCTTTTGCCAGGTCACTCCTTTTCCATGATCAGCCGTGAGCAAATGGGGCAGCAGTGTGACCTGGTGATCGTGGTGGGTGGTGATGGCAGTATGCTGGGCGCTGCCCGGACACTGGCGCTGTACGATATTCCCGTGATCGGTATCAACCGCGGGCGGTTGGGATTTTTGACCGATATCTCCCCGGATGAGCTGGATGACCAGCTGGCAGAAGTGCTTGAGGGACGCTACCTGGCCGAGAGTCGTTTTCTTCTTGAGGCCCGCGTTCGCCGCCAGGGCAAGGTGATCGGCCAGGGGGATGCGCTGAATGATGTAGTGCTGCACCCCGGTAAGTCGACCCGAATCATTGAGTTTGAACTGTATATCGATGGGCAGTTCGTCTATAAGCAGCGGGCTGATGGACTGATTATTGCCACGCCAACCGGTTCAACCGCCTACGCGCTGTCCGGCGGTGGTCCCATTATGCACCCGAGGCTGGATGCCATTGTTCTGGTGCCCATGTACCCCCACATGTTAACCAACCGTCCCCTGGTGGCGGATGGCGATAGCGAGCTGAAACTGGTGATTCGCCATGAAAACACCATATCCCCGCAGATCAGCTGTGATGGACAGATTCATATCACCTCGGCACCGGGGGATGAAATCACGATTCATAAGAAGTCTCAGCGTTTAAAACTGCTGCACCCTCTGAACCATAATTTTTATGAGTCCTGTCGTTCCAAGTTGCGTTGGAACTATCAGGAAGAGCGCTGTTAATTCAAGGACTTTTGTCACATTATGCATAGGGCATTGGAACTCCCCGGAGACATCGACCTGAGCGACCTATCCTACTTTCTCTATGCCCGGGGGATTCCCCATAAGGTCACAGAAGAGTCAGGCAAACAGGTGGTCTGGACTGAGAATGAGGAAAAGTCCCGTATTGTCACCAGCCTTTACCAGCAGTGGCAGTCCGGTGATTTAAAAGTGCTGGCAGCGCCCCCCAGGGCCGGTGTGAATGTGGGTGCTTTGCTAAAGAGTATTCCCTGGCAGAGCGTACCGGTCACCTTGCTGTTTATGGTGGCCTGTATGGTGGTCGTGCTGATCACCCGGGCCGGTGCCAACTGGCAGGCAATAGCCTGGTTCTCCTTTATTCCCTTCGAGGTGGCTAATGGTTATCTCTACTTTGGCAGTTTTGGCATGGGGCTTGAGCGGGGGGAGTACTGGCGGTTGATCAGTCCGATCTTTCTTCATTTTGGCCTGAGCCATCTGGCGTTCAATATGCTGGCTCTGTATATTTTTGGCAGTCGGCTGGAGACTCGTCAGGGGGGCATTCATCTACTGGCCATCATCGTCTTTACTGCGGTGATTTCCAATGTTACCCAGTACTTCTGGGCTGGGGATGATACTATTTTTGGCGGCTTTTCCGGTGTGGTGTATGGCCTGATGGGGTATTGCATGACCCGGGAAAAGGTAGACCGGAACTGGCAGTTTGGACTCCCGCCGTTTTACTACGGCTTTATGCTGACCTGGCTGGTGGTGGGTTATACCGGCGTTCTGGGCAGTATTGGCTTTGGTAATATGGCCAATGCCGCACATACCGGCGGCCTTGTGGCAGGTTGTCTGCTGGGTGCCATTGCCGGTTTGCTGTTTAAAGAAAGACGCTTTATAGAAAAGGATTGAAAAGGATTCGATACCATGCAGTTAGATGCTTTTCTGGAGAAGATGACGCCTGCTATCCATCAGGCATTGAAGCTGGCCCTGGAACTTGGTAAGTGGCCTGATGGACGGGCCATGACCGAAGAAGAACGGGATGTCAGCCTGCAGGCGGTGATTGTTTATGAACACGAACACCTGCCAGAGTCACAACGGGTCGGCTATATGCCCGGCAAGTGCAAATCCGGTGGTACATCTTCTAAAGAGGACAGCTCTGCTGAAGAGGCCACCATCCTTCGTTTCAGGAACTGAAGACTCTCTATTTATGTTGATGTCGCTCTGTTGGTTAATAACAGGGCCGTTCTTACCCTACACAAGAGTACAACTGTGTCCGAAAGTACCATCACCGGATCGCTCAGCAAAATGCATTCAGACCTGTTGACCGGGACTGACAACAGCAAGAGCCAGGTTACCTACCAACTGCCCGTTGGCGATCAATTGCTGCCATTGAATGAGCTGCTGGGACAAAAGTTGTCCATGCAGTACCAGGGGGAAATTCATTGCTGCCACTGTGGCCGGAAAACCAAAAAGAGTTTTAACCAGGGCTTCTGCTATCCCTGTTTTAAAAAGCTGCCCCAGTGTGACAGCTGCATTATGAGCCCGGAAAAGTGCCATTATCATCAGGGCACTTGCCGTGATCCCGCCTGGGGAGAAACATTCTGTATGACAGATCATGTCGTCTATCTGGCCAACTCATCCGGTTTGAAAGTTGGCATTACCCGGGCAACCCAGGTGCCAACCCGCTGGATTGACCAGGGTGCCACGCAGGCCATGCCATTTATTCGCGTGGCGACCCGTCAGCAATCGGGGCTGCTGGAAGTGATCTTCAAGGAATTTATCAATGACCGGACCAACTGGCGGGCTATGCTGAAGGGGCCCGCTGACCCTCTGGACCTGCAGGATACCGCCCGGGAACTGTTGGACATGAACCATAGTCGGATTACCGCATTGCAGGAGCAATTTGGCATTCAGGCGATACAACCTTTGGCAGGTGTCAAGTCAGTAGATATCGACTCTTCTGCCGTACTGAATATTGATTACCCGGTGATTGAATACCCCGCCAAAGTCACATCCCGATCCTTTGACAAGGAGCCGTTGATTGAAGGTACGCTATTGGGTATCAAGGGACAGTATCTGATTTTTGATAATGGTGTGGTCAATATTCGTAAACATGCCGCCTATGAGGTGAGCGTGGCTGTAAATTAATCACAGTCCCTGTGCAAACGCTTATGAAAAAGACAACAGGATGGACAAGATGAAAGACTCGCAACCAAAAGCGATTTACCTGAAAGATTATCAGGCACCTGACTACTGGATTGATCAGACCAACCTGACCTTTGATCTCTTTGAAGACCATGCGATGGTTACCTCAGTGCTGAGTATTCGTCGTAATCCTGATAATCCCTCAGCCAGCGCTGCAGAAAACGCTCGGGAGAACATGCTTCCTGAGCTGGTACTGGTGGGGGATGACCTTGAACTTCTTTCTCTTGAAATTGATGACCAGCCATTCACGGACTTCAGGGAAGAGGATGGTTTTCTCAGGATTGCCTCACCCACAGAAGCGTTCACTTTAAAAACCGTCTGCCGCATCAAGCCCCAGGAAAACACCTCCCTGGAAGGGCTCTATAAATCCAATGGTATGTTCTGTACCCAGTGTGAGGCAGAAGGTTTTCGCAAGATTACCTACTACCTGGACCGTCCTGATGTGATGTCCCGGTTTATCACCCGAATCACCGCCGACAAGGCAGCGTATCCGGTGCTTCTCTCCAATGGTAATGATATTGAACGTGGCGAACTGGACCATGGCAGGCACTTTGTCACCTGGGAAGACCCCTTCAAAAAACCAAGTTACCTGTTTGCTCTGGTCGCGGGTAATTTGCAGTATGTGGAAGATCACTTTACCACCATGAGTGGTCGTGAGGTGAAGCTGAGGCTGTTTACCGAAGCGCACAATATTGACCAGTGCGATCATGCCATGATCTCTCTGAAGAAATCCATGAAGTGGGATGAACAGGTCTATGGTCGTGAATACGATCTGGATATTTTCATGATCGTCGCCGTTGATCATTTCAATATGGGGGCCATGGAAAACAAAGGGCTGAATATCTTTAATTCAGCCTGTGTGCTGGCCAGCCCGGAAACGGCGACAGATGCCCGCTTTCAGCGGGTTGAAGCGATTGTTGCCCACGAGTATTTCCACAACTGGTCCGGTAACCGGGTGACCTGCCGGGATTGGTTTCAGCTGAGCCTGAAAGAAGGTTTTACCGTGTTCCGGGATTCGGAATTTTCCGCGGATATGAACTCCCGGGGGGTAAAACGCATTGAGGATGTCAATATTCTCCGTACCGCCCAGTTTGCCGAAGATGCCGGGCCAATGGCGCATCCGGTAAGACCTGAGTCGTTTATTGAGATTTCCAATTTCTACACCGTCACCGTTTATGAAAAAGGGGCGGAAGTCGTACGGATGATCCATGGTATTCTCGGGCCAGAGGATTTCCGCAAAGGGTCAGATCTTTACTTTGCCCGCCATGATGGTCAGGCCGTGACCTGCGAAGATTTTGTCAAAGCCATGGAAGATGCTTCTGGCCGCGACCTGGGGCAGTTCCGTCGCTGGTACAGCCAGGCAGGTACTCCAGTACTTAAGGTCAGTGATGAATACGATGAAGAGAACAGGCAGTACCGGCTGACCATTGAGCAATCCTGTCCCGCGACACCGGGGCAGAAGGAAAAGCTGCCGTTCCATATTCCGGTACGTATTGGCCTGCTGGACGGAGAAGGTGAGGATCTGCCGCTTAATAACGCCGGAGACACCGATCAGGTAGTGGATGTCAAACAGGAAAAGGAAACATTCACCTTTGAAAATATAGAAGAGCGCCCACTGCCTTCTATATTAAGAGGGTTCTCTGCGCCGGTGCGGGTCAGGTATGACTACTCCCGTGATGACCTGCTGTTCCTGATGGAAAACGACAGCGATCACTTTAACCGTTGGGATGCCAGCCAGCGTCTGGCCAGTGGTGTGATTGATGAAATGGTGGCGGCCCTGGAACAGGGCAGGGAGTGCAGCCCGGATGAAAGCCTGATCAAGGCGTTTGGGACGGTTATCACCGATGAGTCACTGGATCTGGCGGTAAAAGCTGAGATGTTGTCATTGCCATCGGAAGCGTCCCTGGCGGAACAGGCGATTGAGGTTTACCCGCAGTTTATCCATCAGGCACGCTTGACCGTCAAGAATGCGATTGCCTCTGCGCACCGTGAGTCGCTGGAAACTCTGTGGCGCTCTTTAAGCATCAATAAGCCTTACCGACCTGAAGCAGAAGATATTGCTGAACGCACGCTGAAAAATATCAGCCTGTCCTATCTGACCAGTCTGGATGATAAAGGCATGTTGGCGCTGGCGGAGCAACAGTATCACGGCGCGTCCAATATGACCGATCGTTTTGCGGCACTGGTCAGTATCGTTAATGCTGGCTGTCAGAATCGTGAGCTGATTGACGAAGTGCTGGCGGATTTCCTGGAACGTTATCAGGATGATACCAATGTTATGGACCAGTGGTTGTCGGTACAGGCCGCCAGCCCATCACTGGGAACCCTGGAACATATTCTGGCACTGATGCAGCATGAGATTTTTGATGCCACCAGTCCGAATAAACTGCGTTCTGTGCTGGGTGGTTTTGCCGGCAATATGAAGCAGTTTCACCGTGTGGATGGCCTGGGGTATGAGTTTCTGACGGATCAGCTGCTGGATCTTGATAAGAAAAACCCGCAGATTGCTGCACGGCTGATGACGCCTTTAACCCGCTGGCGTAAATTTGAGCCTGGCTGTCGTGAACGTATGCGTAAGGCATTGGAGAGAATTAAAGCAACGCCCGGCCTTTCTTCTGATGTTTATGAAGTAGTCACCAAGAGCCTCTGAGGTTTCGATTTAAGCCGGCTTCCTGAATAAGGTGCCGGCTTCCACAAGAATTCGCCCCATTCGTCCGGCGGCACAATAGCAGCGCTGGTTACATGACCCCAGCTTTTGGCATGTAAATCGATGGCAATGATTAAGCCGTGCGTTTCCACACCAGCTTATCGGCGAAGTCACCATCGGTGGCGCTGAGGGTTAGCAGGTCACCGTCAAACTCATACTTTCTTTCCAGAACAGTACCTGTCCACTGGGGTATCAGACTGTTTTTAATATGGTGTTGTACCATATCTCCGTTCACAGTAAATGGGCCACAATAGGCAACATAACCCATGCCGGAGCGGCAGAAGAGTTCTTTCAGTCGATCAAACTTCTGTTGTTTTTCAGCGGTCAATTCTGGTGCCTGGATACCTGCCGGGGGGGCGAGTTGCATACGAGCGGCAAACAGATGGCGACGATCCTGCGGTACGGGTGGACGATCTGTTTCCATCAGTGTGGCTGATACCCAACCGTTTTCAGTGTAGATAATATGGCCTTCGGAATTACCGTCAAATGGGTAGACAACATAGCCGGATGGTTTGTGGGTAACGGACCATTCCTCAAGAGCCCAGACGCCGACAAAGTCGTTAGTGTCAATCATTCTGTGTTCTCCTGCCAGGGGCTGTTGCCACCTTGGTGCCTTGATAGGACGAGCTGTTTATTATTCATGACAGGTGCCTTTTTTTATTGTTTTTTGCAAATATAAAACCGTTGGCTCGGCTAAAGCAGCCGTATACTAACACAAATTGCCGTTTATTATGCTCAACAGCCGCTGACAAAGCTGGTTGCTATCGGCAGCGATACCCTGCAATGAACACAACATGTTCAAGCGGGCAGATGGCTTTTTTTATCCACAATCGTTTTATTTTCACTATCTGCACCCGGATATACTTCGCTGTTCAATAATGTTTGTTTATACTCGTCTCACTAAAAAAATAATATAAAAAGAAGGGAAGTCGTATGCCTGTTGCCATTCTGTCTTTCGTATTACTGTCTGTTGCAATCTTGTCAGCCGAATCGGTGTATGCCTTACCTTCAAAGTCTCCTGTTGACCGCCCGGCGGTCCAGTCCATAAAGGCAGCCAACAGTCTTCTACTGGATGTGACCCGCACTGATGGTGGTGTAAGGCTGGTTTCTGTCGGTGAGCGTGGTCACATTGTCTACTCCGATGATCACGGGGTCAGCTGGCAGCAGGCCAGTGTGCCAACCATGCAAATGCTGACGGCGGTGCACTTTCCCTCAGAAACGATTGGCTATGCCGTCGGTCACGATGCCATAGTACTGAAGACAGAAGATGGTGGCGAAACCTGGCAACAGGTGTATGTTGATCGTGAGGCAACAGTACCACTGCTGGATGTATGGTTTAGCGACAGCCTTCACGGCTTTGCCGTGGGTGCGTACGGTTACATTATTGAAACGGTAGACGGCGGCAGGAGCTGGGAATTTATCGATGACCGTATCGCCAATGACGATGAGTTTCACTACAACGCTATTAACGACGATGGTCAGGGCAACCTGTTTCTGGCCGGTGAGGCCGGTATCCTCTTTCGCTCTTCTGACGCGGGCCATTCCTGGGTAACTTTGGAGAGCCCGTATGAAGGTTCCTGGTTTGGTGTAAGTGGCGGGCATGGTCGTGTTCTGGTTCATGGTTTGCGGGGGAATATTTATCAGAGTGCGGACCTCGGGGAGACCTGGCAACCACTCAGCTCCGGTACCGATCAAACCCTGTTTGGTTCCACCAAACTGACCGATGGCAGTATTGCGCTGGTTGGCAATTCCGGGGCGGTACTGACCGGGTCTGGCGCGGAGCTGGCTTCAGGTACCAACAGTGGTCTGTCGGTTTCACACCGGCCGGACCGGATGACACTGAGTGCACTGGCACCCAGCAGCGATGGGTTTATTGTGGTTGTTGGCCAGGGTGGTGCCTACCGGATGACCCTGGAAGGCAGGGTGTTGGAGTAAAAACAGCTTTAAACGGTTTTATATTGTACGACTGTGAACGTGTTTGAACCAGACCATAAAAATAATTAAAAAATCCGGGGCAGCCAGTTATGTCGTCTTTTCATCATTCATCCCAATCCTCTCTATCCAGAGAAGGCAGCGAACCAATAGTGGAACGGATGATTTTCAATAATCGTCTGCGGGTTTGCCTGTTGTTCCTGCTGGTATCACTGTTTCTCACCTGGCAGCTGGTGACCGGACTGCGGATGGATGCCAGTTTCCAGAAAATGGTGCCACTGGAACACCCTTTTATCCAGAATATGCTTCGTCACATGGAAGAGGGGGGCAACTCCGGAAATACCATTCGCATAGCGGTGGCTCCCCGGGATGGCGATATTTTTTCCGCTGAGTATATGGAGTTGCTCAAGCAGATTAATGATGAAGTGTTTTATCTTCCGGGGGTTGATCGAAGCAATCTGAAGTCCCTCTGGACGCCATCGGTTCGCTGGATTGAAGTAACGGAAGAAGGCTTTACCGGTGGGACGGTGATTCCTGACACCTATGACGGCAGTCGGGCCAGCCTGGACCAGCTTCGGGAAAATATTCTGAAATCCGGCCAGGTCGGAAGGATCATTGCCAACGATTTCCGCTCCAGTATCGTCAGTGCCCCGTTGTTTGAGAAACATCCGGAAACCGGCGAAAGCCTGGATTACCAGCACCTTTCTGCCCAGCTGGAAGTACTGCGCAGCAAATATGCGGCACAGGGTGTTGATCTGCATATTACCGGAATTGCCAAGATTTTTGGGGATCTGTTTGAGGGTGTGAAAGCCATTGTCTGGTTCTTTATTATCGCCCTTGGCGTTACCAGCCTCCTGTTATTCCTTTATTCCCGCTGTCTGAAAAGCACTTTTATTCCGCTGTTGACGTCCATCATAGCGGTGGTCTGGCAGATGGGTCTGTTGGCTACCCTTGGCTATGGTCTTGATCTTTACTCGGTCCTGGTGCCTTTTCTGGTGTTTGCCATTGGCGTGAGCCACGGTGTCCAGATCATTAACAGTATCAGTGCCGAAACGGCCCGGGGGGCAAACGCCCTGACCGCTGCCCGCCGGACATTCCGAACCCTGTATATTCCCGGTATGGTGGCACTGATTTCTGATGCCATCGGTTTCCTTACCCTGCTGGTGATTGATATTCAGGTGATTCAGGATCTGGCGATTACCGCCAGTATCGGGGTTGCGACCATCATTTTAACCAACCTGGTTCTGCTGCCTGTGCTGATGTCGTTTATCACAGTCAGCAAACGCTCCGTTGACCATGCCAGAAAGAGCCAGCAGAAGGAGTCCCGGGTCTGGCAAGTGGTCGCCAAACTGGCCAGCCCGAAGGTAATGCCGGTGTCTATCCTGATTGCCCTGCTGGGCTTTGCTGCGGGCGCTTACAAGGCAACTGACCTGAAAATTGGTGACCTTGACCCCGGTGCCCCGGAGTTTCATCCGGACTCCCGCTACAACCTGGATAACCTGTTTATTAATAGCCATTACGCCACCAGTGCCGATCTGTTCGTCACCTATCTGGAAACTCAGCCCGAAGGTTGTAGCCGTTATCCGGTGATGGATGCCATCGACCGATATATGTGGCATATGGAGAATGTGCCGGGGGTTCAGTCTGCGCTCTCGCTGGTCACCGTGTCCAAGCAGGTGATTAAAGGGCTGAATGAAGGAAGTTTGAAATGGCAAAGCCTCTCCCGTAATCCTTATGTGCTGAACAACTCGGTGGGGAATGCGGCTGCACTGTTTAATGCCGACTGTTCCAGTGCACCGATTATCCTGTTCCTGGATGATCACAAGGCCGAAACACTGGAGCGGGTGGTTCAGACAACTCAGGCGTTTGCTGCTATCAATAACACCGAAGAGTTCCAGTTTGTGATGGCCAGCGGTAATGCCGGAGTAGAAGCGGCCATCAATGAGATTATTGCCCAGGCGCAGAATAAAATGCTGTTCTGGGTGTATGCGGTGGTCAGTATTCTCTGCCTTATTACCTTCCGTTCTGTGAAAGCGGTGCTCTGCATTATTATTCCACTGGGGCTGACTTCGGTGCTCTGTCAGGCGCTGATGTCCTACCTTGGGATCGGTGTGAAAGTGGCGACCCTGCCGGTTATTGCCCTGGGTGTGGGGATTGGCGTGGATTACGGAATATATATCTACAGTCGTTTAGAGAGTTTTATGAGGCAGGGTATGTCTCTGGAAGAAGCCTATTACGCAACGCTGAAAATAACCGGTAAGGCTGTCACCTTTACCGGGGTGACACTGGCCATTGGGGTCGGTACCTGGATCTTCTCGTCGCTGAAGTTTCAGGCGGATATGGGGATTTTGCTGACCTTTATGTTTGCCTGGAATATGGTTGGGGCTATTTGGTTGTTGCCTGCTTTGGCCAGGTTGTTGCTGGTGCCTCGGGTTGGGGGAGGGGTTTTGGCTGAAACATAAAAAAGTTGGCAGTGGGCAGTTGGCAGTGGGCAGTGGGTAGGTTTTTGTTGGGTAGTTATTTGTTGGTGGTTCATTGCTTTTCAAATTGAAACAAATGTATTAGTATCCGATCACGAAAAGTCACACGACATTCGCACAATAATAAAAATGCACCTTAAGATGTGCCTGAAGGGAATTACTAATGAAAAAAATCAATCAATCCCTCTTTGCCCTGTCGACACTGACACTGGCCATGCAGGCTGGTGCTGCTGGTTTTGCTCTGAATGAATCATCAGCGGCTGCAGCAGGTACGGCTTATGCGGGGCGGAACTCCAATGCGCAAGATGCTTCTATTTTGGCGGCTAACCCTGCGGGAATTGCACTGCTGGAAGAGCGGCAGGTGACTGTGGGTGGCGGTGTGGTTGTGCCAAAAGGTGATTTTAAGGGTACAGGTACCACTCCTTTAGGACCTACTAGCAGTAGTAACGATGAGTTTTTGAATACTTCTGTTATCCCATTTGGCTATTTCTCAATGCCTGTGGATGATCAGCTCTCGTTTGGTTTCGGTATATATGCGCCATTTGGTTCGTCCACAGATTATGATGACGACTGGGCAGGGAAATATTTTGCCGATGAAACTCAAGTTACTATCGTTAATTTCCATCCAACAGTCGCCTATAAGTTTTCTGATCAGCTCTCTTTGGGTTTAGGTGTTTTCGCTACCTATGGAGAAGGAGAACTCAGCCGCTTTGTTAACCCTCTTTCACCCACTGATAATGTTGTGATCAAAGGTGATGATGTGGCTTATGGCTGGAATATTGGTGCGATTTGGCAGCCACAAGAGTCAACATCCATGGGTGTTAGCTATAGATCAAGTATTAAGCTGAAGCTAAAAGGAGATGCTACTGGAACTGGTTCTATCTGGAATGCTTTAGGAGGTAGTGCAACGGAGAAAGCCAAGCTAGACATAACCTTGCCAGAGACCCTGGAGTTCAGTGCTACCCACGAGCTGGATGATCGGTGGACAGTAATGGCCGGAGCAACATGGACTCGATGGAGCCGGTTTGACAAGCTGGTCATTAGTTCTGATCAAGGAACTGGCCCTGTTTCTGGAGGTGATCCTTCAGATGCAGCAGTAATAACATATGTACCTGAAAACTGGAAAAATGTGTGGGCGTTCGCTGTTGGCGGTAGCTATAAATATGATGATAATCTCACCTTAAAAGCAGGTTATGCATTTGATCAAAGTCCAGTTAAAGATGAGTTCAGAACAGCTCGGATTCCTGATAGTGATCGTAACTGGCTGACACTTGGTGCCAAGTATGAGTTGGGCAATGACTGGACGGTAGATGCTGCTTATGGATATATGTTCGGATCCAAAGTAGAGATTGATGAGAAAAACTATCGATCTAATGGAAGCCCCGCAGGAAACCTGAACCTCAAAGGCGAATACAACAACACCGCCCACGTATTCAGCGCATCGGTAACCAAACGCTTCTAAAACCAAAGGGGCTTGTCTGAGCCTGTAAAAGTGATTGTAAAAGAAAAGCCCGGCCGTCGCCGGGCATTATTTTTTCTGCGGGTGGTGAATTTGTTGACTACTTTGTTGATATGAATAAATTAACAAAAGAAATCCCATGGGGGGGTATGAGTGCTAATGTATACACCTGCTTCACTTCAGCTCACCCTGGCGGCGCAGTCACTCCCTTCCGATAGTGAGATTGCCAGTGGCAAACAGGTATCTTCAAGGGCTGAAAAAAATGCTGGTACGTCTTTTTCAGGTCATATAATCAATGATTTCTCAGAGGCATGTTCAGGTACATCGACGTTAATGCCTGACTCAGATGGTGTTGCTGAAGCAAAGTTGGAAACCCCCAGTGACGAGCCAATAGTTTGCCGTTCTGTTACCTCTGCTGACGAGCTTTGCAGGAGAATCCGCCTGTTGACTCATTCAGCTTCCAGACCGTCCACCAGTGCAAATATTTCGCTTCCGGACATAAGAGAAGAGTGTGCTCATGATCCTCAGCCAGATATGGTACAGAAAAAGTATGTCCAGAATTTACATGGAAAATACGATTTCCAAACGCTGCGCATTAGCTTGATTCGGCAACATTTACACCAGGCACTGGAACCATTGCTATCTCTGTTGGCTGAGGACAAAAATGTAAACGGCGTCGTCAGGCATAAGGAGGATCCCCTTGTCGTATCCGTCGATATGGGGGCTTATAATCAGGGAAAGCTCCCTTCCTTAGGGCCCCATTTTGCTTCTCTGCTTATATACGAGGCTGATGATTCCCGCTACCCCTATGTATTCTGGGATACTGAAGGTTGCATTACGGTTAACAACTTGCTTCTGATCCGTTACAGTACGCCGGCTTTTTAATTGCCTGTTGCCGTTAAAAAACCTGTTCCCGTTAAAAAACCTTCTCGTTAAAAGAATAACGCCGCAAAACACCCGCAAACGGTCATTACCAGCAGTAGCTTTTTCAGTGTGTCTGGTTTGGCCTTAATGGCAAACTTTACGGAAAGATGTGCGCCAATGATATAGCCGATGGACAGAACCAATGCCGGAATCCAGGCCACCTGGTCACGGGCAATAAAGACGACCAGGGCCACTACCGTAAAAGCCAGGGTGCAGACCAGTTTCAGGGCATTGCCCCGCACCAGATCGTAACGGAGAACGCCACATACCGCCGCCAGCAAAATAAAGCCGACACCTGCCTGCACAAAGCCGCCATAGAATCCGGCTATGGCCAGGCCGACCCACGATTTCGGTGAGTCTGCCACTTTCAATGGCACAGTGCCTTCAGGTGGAACAATCATGGCTGGCCGCAGTACCATAATCAGGCTCATGGTGACCATGGCTCCCAGCAGCATGGGCTTTAATGCCCACTCCGGGCTGTAAGACGCGGTCACTGCCCCCGCCAGACCTCCCGCCAGGGTAGGGATCATCATGGGCAGAATCTCTCCAGTCTCCAGACGATTATGTTGCCTGAAGCCCAGGGCACCGGTCAGGCTCTGCAGGAAAATGCCAACCCGGTTGCTGGCATTGGCAATATCAGCGGGCATGCCCATGACCATCAGGGCTGGCAGCGTCAGGTTGGAACCTCCCCCTGCCAGTGTGTTGATGATGCCTGCCAGTATGCCCAGTGTAATCAGTATTGCGGATGATACTACCGTGACTTCCATAAATCGTTCCTGTTGTCGCCTTTTTGTTCGGGGAACCGAGGCTTTGTCAATTAAGTAAATCTATTAGGGGTATTCTTTTAATTAATTTTGATGTTCGATGGTTTGGCCGTAATCTTTATCACGTGAAAGACAAACGTTAAACCAGAAAACACTCTCCAAGAGAAGCGAAAAGGAAAATCAAATGACTCAATCTCTGATTAACACTGTGATCAAGCCATTCAAAGCCACTGCTTTCCACAAAGGCGAGTTTATCGATGTGACCGAACATAGCCTGCTGGGCAAGTGGTCAGTGGTCTTCTTTTACCCGGCTGACTTCACCTTTGTCTGCCCAACGGAACTGGGTGATCTGGCTGACCATTACGAGAAACTACAGTCCCTGGGCGTCGAAGTGTACTCCGTGTCAACGGATACCCACTTCACCCATAAGGCATGGCATGACAGCTCTGAAACCATCAAGAAAATCCAGTTCCCGATGATCGGCGATCCAACCGGCACCATCACCCGCAACTTCGGTGTGATGATTGAAGAAGACGGCCTGGCACTGCGTGGCACCTTTGTAATCAATCCTGAAGGTGAAATCAAGGCCATCGAAACCAACGACCTGGGCATCGGCCGCTCAGCCAAAGACCTGGTGCGTAAGGTACAGGCTGCCCAGTACGTCGCTGAGCATGACGGCGAAGTTTGCCCGGCCGCATGGCAGCCAGGTGAAGAGACTCTGGCACCGTCCCTGGACCTGGTTGGCAAGATCTAAGTAATAGATTACCGCTGATAGCCTGCCCGGACAGCCTGTTCGGGCAGGGCTCAAAGGCTGACCAGGAATACTGAATAAACCGTTGTTCAATATTCCTGGTCAGCTTTACAGAGGCTTGTCTGAGAAGCCCGGTCAGAACAAGCCTGATCGAAGCAAGTAAGACACCATTTTTATCATAAACAGGGGTGCGACCATGCTCGACACAAATATGAAAGTCCAGTTACAGAGTTACCTGCAAAACCTGAAAACAGCCGTTGAGCTGATGGTATTTCTGGACGACAGCGATAAGTCAGCGGAAATGGCCGCCTTGGCCAACGACATTGCCAGCCTGTCTGACAAGGTATCTGTCACCAAATCAGACAGCAGCAATGAGCGCAAACCCTCCATGCTGGTTCGCTCGGCGGCAACGGGCAGTGAAATCCGCTTTGCCGGCCTGCCCATGGGCCATGAGTTCACCTCCCTGGTACTGGCGCTGCTACACAGTGGAGGTCACCCCATTAAGGTGGATGATTCCGTGGCAGAGCAGGTAAAAGCACTGGAAGGTAACTACCGCTTTGAAACTTACGTTTCCCTCAGCTGTCAGAACTGCCCGGATGTGGTGCAGGCGCTGAATATCATGTCAGCCCTGAATCCCAACATCACCAATGTGATGATCGATGGTGCCTTGTTCCCGAACGAAGTGGACGAACGGAAAATCATGGCCGTACCCTCGGTTTACCTGAACGGTGAACTGTTTGCCCAGGGTCGTATCTCTCTGCAGGAAATCCTGAACAAGCTGGATACCGGGGTAGCAGCGCGTCAGGCCGAAGCCATTGCTGAAAAAGCACCGTTTGATGTGCTGGTGGTTGGCGGTGGCCCTGCCGGTGCCTCTGCTGCCATCTACAGTGCCCGAAAAGGCATTCGTACCGGTATTGTGGCGGACCGTTTCGGTGGTCAGGTGATGGATACCGTTGGTATTGAAAACTTTATCTCCGTTAAGGCGACGGAAGGCCCTAAACTGGCCGCAAGCCTGGAAGAACATGTCCGCGACTATGACGTGGATATCATGACTCAACAGCGTGCCAGCCGGATTGTGGCGGCGGAGCAGGTCGGTGATCTGATTCAGGTTGAGCTGGAAAGTGGGGCAACATTGCACAGTCGCTCACTGGTTATCGCTACCGGTGCCCGCTGGCGGGAAATGAACGTGCCCGGTGAGCAGGAATACCGGGGTAAAGGCGTCGCCTATTGCCCACACTGTGATGGCCCGCTGTTCAAAGGGAAAAAAGTCGCCGTCATTGGTGGTGGTAACTCCGGTATTGAAGCAGCAATCGATCTGGCAGGTATTGTTGAACATGTCACTGTTCTGGAGTTCGACAGCAAACTGAGAGCAGATGAAGTGCTGCAACGCAAGGCCCGCTCCATGGGTAATATCGATATCATTACCGAAGCACTGACCACTGAAGTGCTGGGCGATGGTGAGAAAGTGACCGGACTGCGTTACACCGACCGGGCAACGGATAACAGCAATACAATTGAGTTGTCGGGTATTTTTGTCCAGATTGGCCTGGTACCTAACGCCGAGTTCCTCAAGGGCACTCTGGAGTTAAGCCCACGTGGTGAGATTATCACCGGTGCCCAGGGGGAAACGTCTCTGCCCGGCGTGTTTGCGGCCGGTGATGTAACCACCGCACCTTACAAACAGATCATTATTGCAATGGGCGGTGGTGCAAATGCGGCGTTGGGTGCCTTTGATTACCTGATCCGGACGCCAGAGCCACAGCAGCAGAAAGCGGCTTGATTGTCGGTACTTTGGTATTTTGACATAAAACTTTTGAAGTTGTCATAAAGCTTTATTTTTGACCAAACAGACCTCGGTAACAATACTTCACGTGTTGTATAACCGAGGTCTTTTTTTATGTACTGCAGAAAACCCGGGAAATCCAGGGTTAACAATATTCATGTCGACGACAAATAAACAACCATATTTTGACTGGCCAACCTTGTTTCCCACGGTTATGTATTTCAGGGCTTTTTCACATCATCAAATTGTCTCGACACTGTCTAGACAATTGCACTGGAGCAATTTTCTGGAGCTGATCTACCTGAAAGAGCCGTTGGCACGAGACTTTTATGTGCAAATGTGCGGCATTGAGCGCTGGAGTGTTCGCACCCTGCGAAAACAGGTGGGAAGCTTGCTTTTTGAACGGACTATGGCTGCAAAACAGCCCGAAAAGTGCTTGAGGCGCGACTGAATGCCCTGCAAGAAACTGGCAGTATAGAGCCCGAGGTTTTGCTGAAAGACCCTTATTTACTGGATTTTCTCAATCTCAATGACCGCTACCTGGAAAAAGATCTTGAAGATGCCATTTTGTTGCGGGATATGGAGCAGTTTCTATTGGAGCTGGGCAAAAGCGGTATTCATGTGGCTGACTATCTGACCAGCCTGCCTCCCAGAGAATTACTGGAAGCCCGGTTCCAGCAAGCCATAAACAACGCTCGCCAGCGTCTGGCCAATAAAACCAGTGAGTCGTCTTCATGAGCATGGATGTCAGCAAAGAGATCGAGTTCCAAAATGACATTATCGCCCGAATGCAGGCCAATGGCTGGCAGCTGGGCAAGCCGGAACATTATGATCGGACGACAGCACTCTATACCGCCGATGTACTGTCGTTTGTTAAAGGCACCCAGCCCAAAGAGTGGCAGAAGTTCTGCAAGGTTTATCTGCAGGATTCTGAGGCGCACTTTATCAGGCATCTGGAAGGCACAGGCAGTGTTCAAGTAGAGCTTCTGCAATTGCTGATGCTGTTTTGCGGCAGCTTAAGTAATAGGTTTTATCAAAACCGTCCAGCGTTAATACAGTGCGTGCTGTTTTGTCATGATTAGCAACTCAATATTTTCATGATTGATCAGTAATGGTCTATGTTTATTTGGATTATAAAAAAATTATTCCAATTGCATGTAAAGGTTATATTGATATGAACACTGTAATAACCAAACAATCCGTTCCAACAAGTCAACCCGATACAACAAGTCAACCCGTTATAACA
The DNA here is from genome assembly GCF_049310165.1 of Endozoicomonas sp. ALE010. Lineage (NCBI taxonomy): Bacteria > Pseudomonadati > Pseudomonadota > Gammaproteobacteria > Oceanospirillales > Endozoicomonadaceae > Endozoicomonas > Endozoicomonas sp. ALE010. Next base: position 37,041 of record NZ_JBLYNV010000010.1, read on the forward strand.
AGTCAACCCGTTCCAACAAGCCAACACATGCTGCAAAAAGTAAGTGAAAGCCGTGTCAAAAAGGCCGGTAACTGCTTGGCCAATACCGGCGGTGGAGTATTTTTTGGCTGGGTGTGTGCAATGTATTGGGGCGCTAGCTATCCTGCACCCATACTTACCGGGGTACTTGTCGGCTGCTTAGCTACCAGTGGCTCCGAAACAATAACAAAAATTTATAACAGAGTCATAACTTCAAAACCCCCGGCCGAGCAAGCACCTGAAACGGTTTGAACATTTGTTATGGGTTATTGCACCGGTTGACCGGTATGGAGTTCCAGACCGCCTGACACCGGCAGGTTAACGCCATTGCAGGAGCGGGAGGCATCGGAGGCGAGGAAGTACATGGCCTCGGCCACCTCTTGCGGGGTGCAGATGCGTCCTAGGTGGCTGACCGAGAATAGACTGCCCTACTGCGGTGGCAGCAAATTGGTCTAAAAATCCGCTTTTGTTCGGCAAATAGCCCCGCTATTCACCTCACAAAACCGAATTTTTATCCTCAATTTTCTGCCATTCTCGTTACGGGCGCTATTCTCGGTCAGCCTCCCAGGGGGTTAGCCTGGTTGAACTGATCGACGACATCGGTCGGGTTGGCCAGAAACATCGGCGTTGCACTGGCAGAAGGGCAGACATTATTCACCCGAATATTGTACTTGCCATAATCCAGGGCCATTGCCCTGGTCAGATTGACCACCGCTCCTTTTGCAGCATTATTAGCGGCCATGTTGTAGTCACCGTTCAGTTCGGACACCGAAGCGGTGTTGACGATAGTACCACCGCCGTTGGCAATCATGGATGGAACAAAGTATTTACTGGTCAGGAAAATGGATTTCACATCCACAGCGAACAGCGTGTCCCAGTCCTTGTGAATGGATCTGAGTCAGCACAGTGTCACCTTAAATACAGAAAAAACTTTTACAGCTCATTAGATTTTTTGACGCACGCGTCTAGTATGGTTCTACCTACAACAAATTGGCTGATGTTATGGATCCAGCAGCGCTTTCTAAAAAATCACCTGACATGTTGTCTGATGTAGTTAGCTCATCCAGAACAGTTGATACTCGTCTAGCCAGTACACCAGAAGTTAGAAATACGGCAGTTTATGGCAGGTTTTCCATAGCACGAACTTCTGATGCGCAGCCAGTCCATGGCGTGGATAGTGTAATACCCATGGTACCACAGGTAAGGGAACTTTCCCCTCTTTACATGTTTGGTTACGGAGTTTCAAGTGTCGATAATATACCAAGGAATTTGTCCCTGTATAATCATTATGCCATGGCCCCGGCGCTTGACCATTATCACCTGGGAGTACAGGCAGGGTTTGATATGGGCTCTGTTTACCGGTCACCTTATCGGATTGCTACTTCTACCCAGGTAGTGGATGTGGGTGGGGAGCCTTGTTCGTCAGCTTCTGCTGATACGGTAAAGAGCAAAGCTGATACGGTAAAGAGCAAAGCTGATACGAGCGAAATGGATGCCCAGCCAGTAGAACCTGAGTTTCTGGCACGTAGATTGCGGACCACCTTTCAGGATTGGCAACTTCAGAAACTTAATAATGCTTTTAAACGCAACAAGTATTTAACAACGTTTCAAAAGTATTCATTGGCTTCAAAGTTGAAGGTAAAAGAATCACAGGTACAAATATGGTTTCAGAATAAAAGATCGGCCATGAAAAAGCAGGCCTCTTTAGCCAGAGAAAGCAAAAGTGCTCGGTCTGTCACGGCATCGAAAGCAGCTGCTTCCCGGGTCCGTTCGACGAAGCAGCCAATGCCTTCAGCATCACGGCAGGAAGTTGGTGCTCAGCAGAGATATGAATTACTGCGCGAGAGGAAAGTAATCAGCTCGGCTATGGCTCAATCACCAGATGAAGCGTTGCAGTTAATATCAGCGAATCTCAAAGATATTCCTCAGGCACAATCTCCCCTTTCACTTGCTGACTATAGTCAATCCGGCAGTTCCGGGCCCGGACTTCCTGCAACTGCTCCAAGGGTTGAATTAACTGATGCTGATGATGAGTCATATTCTTTCACCTCAACTGAAACATGAGCTGGCAACTAAACGTCAACAGGCTTTACAGAATAACTTCTACCTGTTGACTGGATTTTTTGATGCTTGTATCTATTACCTATAACTAACTGGCTGATTTCATGGACCCTGCAGTGCTTTCCCCCGACCAATCTGGCACATCGTTGCGTGGCGCAGTTAGCGCATCTGAAAATGCTGACCCTCGTTCAGCCTCTGGACCAAAACCTGAAAATGCGACTTTCTGCGGCAGGTTTGCTGCAGCCCATCCTGATACTGAGCCAGTTTATTCCGGGCAAGAACCAGTTTGTTCTGTGGATGGATTATTACCCTGGACGTCACAGGCAAGGGACTTTATTGCGCTGGATAGATTTGGTATGGGAGTTGCCAGTATTGGTAATGTGTCAAGGAATATTCCCCTGCTTGACCAGCCTGCCATGGCATCAGCGTTTCCTCCTTATCACAATAGGCATCAGGGACTGGCTGGGCCTGATATGAGTTCTAGTCCCTGGCCTTTTGACCGGGCCGTTACTTCCACCAGAACAGCGGATGATCCGGTAGGAAGTTGCCAATCAGTTCCTTCAGGGAAGATAACGAGCCAAGCTGATACGAGTGAATCATATCCCCGGCAGGCAAGCACGGAACCTGCAGTACTCAGAAAACGATCATATGTGCCTGAATGGAAAGCTAAACAACTTGATAAGGCATTTCAATGCAGGGCTTATGTAACAATCCAGGAACGAGCTTTTCTGGCTTCAGAGCTTGATATGACAGAAGAGGAGGTTAAATTATGGTTTCAAAATAAAAGAACGAATATTAAAAAACGGTGTTTGTTGGATAGTGTAAAAAACAGCGCTCAAAATATGATGCCATCAAGAGCGGTTTCACGGGCCTTGGGGGATCAACAGCAAAGTGCTTCATTGCCCTGGCGTGGGTTTGGTGTGAATCAGACATATACATTATCTTGTGAGAAGTATGTAATCAGCAGTACTGTGGCTAAATCACCAGTTGAAGCGTTGGAAGATATGTTAGTACACATCGAAAGGAGTCCCGCAGTACGATTTTCCCGTTCAGTCGCTAATTACTGCCAATCCAGGCTTGCTCAACCTGAATCCTCTGCAACGACTTCAAATACTGCTCCGGGGAACTGAATAAGGTTGGTAATAAGCCAACTGTCGGCTTATCCATGATGGGCGACTGCAAAGGGAACACCAGGTGGCTGATAGCCATCTGACCTTTCTCACTGAATCAAGGTAAGGTAGCACTATCTTCATTTTCCACAATCTTCACAATGGCATCAGGGCAAAAAGGATTTCTTTTAAGTCGGCAGAGTTCAGACCGGCGTAATCAGACGGAAATGGTCTTCTGGGTAGTGACTGATGGGCAACCGGTATGCCTGTGATAGATAACGAGCTGGCCATCTTTTTTCTGCCAAGTCTGCTTTTCAGCAGGCTGAAGCATTACTGCTCCATGCTCAGATAACCTTTACCTTCCTGCCGTTTGTTGATATGGATTTTGACAACATCATCACGTCACAAACCAGTCTGTTTTAAAGTGTCAATTTGAGCTTTCACCGGTAGGTGTCTATGTTCTGGGGAGTCCATTTTATTTCCCCGGGGTGTTGGTTTCATGCCCAATCTTGCTGATTTCCTGTTCCGGAGCGCTGCTGTTTATCCCGATAAAACCGCCATTGTTGCGGGTGAACGGCGTATCAGTTATCAGGTATTAAAAGATACGGCAGCCACTATTGGTCAGGGGTTGCAGCAAACAGGTATCCGGCCCGGTGACCGGGTGGCGGTCAGTTGCCCGAATATTCCCCAATTCATGATGGTTTATTACGGTATTCTCAGTGCCGGTGCGGTTGTGGTGCCGTTGAATATTCTGCTGAAGCCAAAAGAGATCGCCTATCATCTTACCGACAGTCAGGCTGTCGCCTATCTGTGTTTTCAAGGTTCGGATGAACTGCCATTGGGGCAGTTTGGACTTGAAGCCTGTCAACGGGTGAGCAGCTGTGAACACTTTTTTGTTATTACCGTAGACCTCAGCCAGGATGAATGGCGAGGTGAGTCCACGCTATCCGCATTGCTATCCGGCGGCTCAATGGCCGACCCGCAGGACAGGGCCCCGGAAGATACTGCCGCCATTCTCTATACGTCCGGCACCACCGGACGGCCAAAAGGTGCTGAGCTGACTCACTATAACCTGTCGATGAATGCGCTTATCTGCTCGGCCTTATTGATGACCGGTGTCAATGATAGTCATCTGGTGGTTTTGCCGTTGTTCCATAGTTTTGCCCAGACGGCCCATATGCTCCATGCCGTGGCATCAGCATCCACCATGGTGTTGATGGTTCGTTTCGAGGCATTGACAACCCTGAAGCTGCTGGCGCAGGAGCAGATCAGCTATTTCGCTGGTGTACCCACCATGTATATTGCCCTGAATGGTGCGCAGGCGGAGTTGTCTGCCGGTGAACGACAGGCCATTACCGATAAGTTGCGGTTGTGTGTCAGTGGTGGAGGCCCTATGCCTGTAGATGTTTTGCAGGCATTTGAGGGCAATTTCAACGTCACCCTTCTTGAAGGTTATGGTCTCTCGGAGACGTCGCCGGTCGCCTGTTTCAATACTCTGGATCAGGCACGCATTCCCGGCTCCATTGGTCGGCCGATTCCCGGTGTAGCACTGAAAGTGGTTGACGATGAGGGAAATGCTCTGCCTTTTGGTCAGGATGGTGAGCTGGCCATTCGTGGTCATAACGTGATGAAAGGGTACTTTAACAAGCCGGAACAGACGGCAGCGGTGTTGCAAGATGGCTGGTTCCGAACCGGCGATATTGCCCGCTGTGATGAAGCGGGTAACTACTACATAGTAGACCGGAAGAAAGATCTGGTTATACGTGGCGGTTTTAATGTTTACCCCCGTGAGGTTGAGGAGGTGTTGCTCGCTCATCCCGATATTATGCAGGCGGCGGTCATTGGGGTACCTGATGATTATTACGTTGAAGAGATTATGGCCTGCCTGATCCTGCGTGAAGGTTGTGAGCTGTCGCCGGAATTGGTGAAGACCTGGGCACGGCAACAGCTTGGGGACTACAAATACCCGCGCTATGTACGGATTTTTCAGGAATTCCCGCTCAGTGCCACGGGTAAAGTATTAAAGAGAGCGTTGCGAGAGCAGGTGAAGGGAGAGCACTTACGGTAGACATTAAAAAGTAACCGGTTTTCTGACATGAATTCCTTAATGTCTACCCTGAGAGGGAGAGCATAAAGGGCTGTAGTCTTCGTTGTATTGACAGTTTTTTATGGCAATGGGCCGGTTTGTCTTATTAACCTTTCGCTATTTGGTGGTTGTTGATTTAAATACCGGGGTAGGACTGACGGGCGATTTCTGTGAAAATAGCCGGTTTTTCATCACAGCACCCAAGAATCCATGCCCACACCGAAAACCGCACCGGACCTTTTCTCCTATCCCAAGTACTGGGCTGAATGCTATGGCACGTCGCCCTGGTTGCCCATGTCCCGTAAAGAGATGGATGCGCTTGGCTGGGATTCCTGCGACATTATTATTGTGACCGGCGACGCCTATGTTGACCACCCCAGCTTTGGTATGGCGGTGATTGGCCGTTTCCTGGAATCCCAGGGTTTTCGGGTTGGGATTATTGCTCAGCCGGACTGGAGCAACCCGGAAGATTTCAAACGGCTGGGCAAGCCAAACCTGTTCTTCGGTGTGACTGGCGGCAACATGGACTCCATGATTAACCGCTACACTGCCGACCTGAAAGTGCGTAATGACGATGCCTATACACCGAACGCACAGCCGGGCAAGCGACCGGACCGGTCGGTGATCGTCTATAGCCAGCGCTGTAAGGAAGCATACAGTGATGTTCCGGTGGTGCTTGGTGGTATTGAAGCCAGTTTGCGTCGTATTGCCCAGTATGATTACTGGAGTGATGAAGTGCGTCGTTCCGTATTGATCGATGCCACCGCCGATATTCTGCTTTATGGTAATGCCGAGCGGGCGCTGGCCGAAGTGGCGGATCGATTGGCGAAAGGCATGACCATTCGGGAGATTGATGATATCCGGGGAACCGTGGTGATAAAACCGGCGCTGCCTTCCGGCTGGACTGAAATTGATTCATCACGGATTGACTGGCCCCGGGATATTCAGTCCCTGGAAGAAGCTTATGGCCTGAGCCCTTATGCTGAGGTAGAAGAGACGGTTTGTGATAGCAAAACCGGCAATCAGCCTGAGTCAGCGGGTGAGAATGACGTGCAGCCGGTGCGCATTATCCCCATGCCTCTGCATCGCAACCAGCAGCTGGACCCGGCCTCCACCTGCATACGGTTGCCATCATTTGACAAGGTGCGCAAAGACCCGGTGCTTTATGCCCATGCTTCCCGGGTACTGCACCAGGAATCCAACCCCCATAATGCCCGGGTGCTGGTACAGAAGCATGGCAACCGTGAACTCTGGGTGAACCCGCCACCCATCCCCCTGGCAACCCCTGAGATTGATGGTGTGTTTGGCCTGTTTTACCAGCGTCGTCCACACCCGTCTTATGGCAATGCCAATATTCCGGCCTACGAGATGATCAAAACCTCGGTCAATATCATGCGTGGCTGTTTTGGAGGGTGTTCTTTCTGTTCCATTACTGAGCATGAAGGTCGTATTATCCAGAGTCGCTCCCATGAATCGGTGATTGCCGAACTGGAAGATATTCGGGAAAAAGTACCGGGCTTTACCGGGCAGATATCCGACCTGGGTGGTCCAACCGCCAATATGTACTATCTCAATTGCAAGGATGACAAGATCCAGGCCAGTTGTCGTAGACTTTCCTGTGTCTTTCCGGGGATTTGTAAAAACCTGAAAACCTCCCACAAGAAGACCACAGAGCTGTATCGGAAAGCCCGTGCCCTGCCGGGTATCAGGAAAATTGCCATTGCCTCCGGCCTGCGCTATGACCTGGCGGTGGAAGACCCGGAATATGTGGAAGAGCTGGTGACGCACCATGTGGGTGGCTATTTAAAGATTGCCCCGGAACATACGGAAAAAGGCACCCTCGATCTGATGATGAAGCCGGGGATGGGCACCTATGACGCCTTTAAAAAGATGTTTGAACACTTCTCCCAAAAGGCAGGTAAAAAACAGTATCTGATTCCTTACTTTATTGCCGCTCACCCCGGCTGTGAAGATGAAGATATGTTGAACCTTTCTTTATGGCTGAAGAAAAACAAGTTCCGTGTGGATCAGGTGCAAACGTTTTATCCATCGCCCATGTCGCTGGCCACGGCCATGTATTATGCCCAGAAGAATCCGCTGAAGCGGATCAGCTACAAAAGCCCCCGTTTGTATACGCCAAGAACATTGGATCAGCGTCGTTTGCAAAAGGCCTTTCTCCGTTACCATGATGCGAAAAACTGGCCCTTCCTGCGCCAGGCCCTGCGGGATATGAATCGTTCCGACCTGATTGGTTCCGGTAAGCATCAATTGATTCCGGAAGAGGAAAACAAGGGGCAAAGAAGATCTGGCCAGCGGATACAATCGCAGGGTGATTTCCAGAAAGCCCGGGGCGGTCAGTGGGATAATCGCAATTCCAGAACATCAAAGAGTCCAACATCCCGGCAGAAAAAAGGTCGGGGCAGGTAAACTTAATGACCGTTTAAATATCTCCCGGGCATGGGAATGAACATTGTGTACATGGTTTCAATGAGTTTGACGAGCACAATCTCCGTTCACCCTGAGCGGAGTCGAAGGGTGCTTGGCACGATCTATCAGAGTCCGGAGTTTCCGCCTTTAGGCCCTATGGGTCCTTTGACAGGCTCAGGACGAACGAAGTGCGGAGGCACGACAACCCGTCAAACTCATTGACACCATGTGTCAGGCCAGTCCGGATGTCCGGACTGGCCTGTCTGTTAAAATAGCGCTGATTTTTCATTCTTAATGATATGCGCTTTATCTTCCTTGCATGTTCAGTAATCTATTCAGCAGATTGATTGCATAGTTGTGGGAAACAGCGCAGTTGACCGGATTACTCAACATGATGTCCCCTTTGTAATGGAACAGGTATTGTTCTGCGGGATTACTCTCGTCCGGAGTGTACTGGGGGTGAACAAACAGGCATGAATCTGCCGGATTCAGTTGTTCTGTTGCCAGGTACTGCTGATAGATGTCGGCCGCGTAATTGATCAATGTGTTCATTGTTTCAGGTTTTCCCAGCATAATTTCCAGAACACTGGTACGCTGTATGGGTGGGTACTGGGAAGGGCTGGCATTGGAATTTTCCCGTAAAGACACAGTTAGTCCCAATTCCTCTGCTTTTGCCTGCAATACATCGTATAACTCATCAAATCGGCCGTTATCCTTGTGCTGATGGTCGAGGTGCATGTGTATTGCATCCGGTTCCCGGGGGGTAAAACCGGAAATCAATTGGTTGATTTGATGATGGACCTGTTTGGCTTCGGCACTGTCCACTTTTGTCATGGATTCAGCTTCAACATGGGCGTAGTAGGCAAATAGCTGGGATTCAGATGGATAATACACTTGGCGTTCAATACCAAGCTTTGCCGCAAAGGATTCAGTTTCAGGGCTTTGTCCATGAAAGATTGGCTCTGATGCGAAACTGATACTGATCAGGGCAAAGGTACTTAGAAGGCCCAGGGCAAGAGATTTCATCTTGATATAATTCAACATATTAATGTTCCTTTTTGTTATCTATTTAATTATTTTTTCCAAGCTATTATATTTTTTGAGATTTTAAACTGACCTCCTGGTTAGTATTGCTAACAATCAATCCGTCAGTGGCAGTAACCGCTATAGGTATTGCCGGATCATAGTGTCCAAATCCTCAGCAGAAGATGGAATCCCGCGCCCGTGCATGGCGACAGCCATGTTGCATAACAGGAACAGGTTCAATGTGCCATTTTCCTGCAGTTGAGGGTGATCGAGGAGTTGTTCCAGTCCTCTTAATTGGGGTAACCCCTGTTTGTGCATCATGCCCGCAATGGCGCTGAAAAGGGTCATGTTCACTGCGCCATTTTCCTGCAGGTGAGGGTGATTGAAGAGTTGGTCCAGCTCCCTCAACTGGGGTAACCCCTGACTGTGCATCATGCCTGCAATAGCGCTGAAAAGAGGTATGTTTAATGCACCATTTTCCTGCAGGCGGGGGTGATTGAGGAGTGGCTCCAGCTCCCCCATGCGGGGTAACCCTTGATGGTGCATCATGCCTGCAATGGCGATGAAAAGGGGCATGTTTAATGCGCCATTTTCCTGCAGGCGAGGGTGTTTGACCAGTCGTTCCAACTCACGCAATCCAGGAAACCCGTGCCCATGCATCATGCCAGTAATGGCGTAGAATAGGGGCAGGTTATATGTGCCGTTTTCCTGCAGGCAGGGGTAATTAAGGAAGCGGTCCAGCGGACTCATTCGGGGCAACCCGTGATAGTTCCTCATGCCCGCAATGGCCCTGAAAAGGGGCAGGTTCAAGGTGCCATTTTCCTGCAGGCGAGGGTGATTGAGGAGTGCCTCCAGTTCCACCATTTGGGGTAGCCCACGACGTGGCATCAGTTCTGAAATGACTCTGAAAAGGCGCAGGTTCAATGCGCCATTTTCCTGCAGGCGGGGATGATTGAGGAGTTGCTCCAGCTGCCCCGTTCGAGGTAACCCGCGCCCGCCCATCATGCCTGCAATGGCTGTGAAAAGGGGTATGTTCACTGTGCCATTTTCCTGCAGGCGGGGATGATTGAGGAGTCGGTCCAGCTGCCCCATTGGGGGTAACCCACGCCTGTCCATCATGTCTGCAATGGCTGTGACAAGGGGCATGTTCAATGCGCCATTTTCCTGCAGCCGGGGGTGATTGAGGAAACGGCCCAGCTCACTTATTCGAGGTAACCCACGCTCGAACATCATTTTTCTAATGGTGCAGAAAAGTGACAGGTCCACTGCGCCATTTTCCTGCAGGCGGGGGTGATTGATGAATAGTTCCAGCGCCCTCATTTGGGGTAACCCTCGCCCTCGCATCATGCTTGCAATGATCATAAAAAGGGGTCGGTTCAATGCGCCGTTTTCCTGCAGGCAAGGGAGACTGAGGAGTTGGTTTACATGCGTCATCCGAAGAGAGCTGCGCCCGCTAGTCATGCTGGCCATGGCTCTCATAACGTCATGGTCCTGCAGGCTGGGGTGAGCGCCGGTTTGGCTCAACCAACTCATCAGGCCGGAGGGGAACCAGCGCCCGGGGCGGGCGGCAAATAACGAACGGGTGTTTGGATCTGGATAAGGGGTGTAGCGCTCGACGATAGGCCTTTGTTGGGCGCTCCTCTGGTTAAGAGTGGCTCTACATAGAGGACAGATATTTTCTTCCAGCCGCCAACGCCTCAGGCATTTTCTGTGAAACATGTGACGACAATCAGTCACCACGACTCTTTTTCCTGCAAACGGCGAAAGACAAACAGGGCAGTTGTCCAGCTCAGTTTGATAAGAAGTCGCTGGCTGGTTATTTTGGGCCGAGCCTGGTACTTGCATGTGCTTTATCTGACTTGAATCGGTTTGCGTTATCTTATTTGGTTCCCCGGGAGGCATTTTTCTGTGGCAACCAACGCTGAATGAATGCAATGCCAGTGTTAACCGGGTCCCGCTAATTTGTCGGCTGGTGTTCCAGATGTCAGGCCCCGAATACAATCAGGAGATCCATGCACCGTCTGTGGCCATGGATGGTCGCCAGGCTAAGAGCCGACATACCATCGTCAGTATGCTCATCGATCTGGATGCCCGGAGTGAACAGCATCGCTTCGATACACCTGAAGTGGCCGTGTGTTGCCGCCAGGTGGAGAGCCGTCCTGCCATTAACCTTTTTATTGACCTGGATACCGGGAGAGGCCAGTAACGCTTTGAGAGATCCTGTATTGCCGTGTTTAGCAGCGATCTGGAGAGCGGTCCAGCCCTTGTTGGTTTTCATATTGACCCGGATGTCTGGATTGGCCAGTAGTGTCTCGACGGACTTTGTATTATCGTATTTTGCAGCGATGTGGAGAGCGGTCAAGCCCTTGTAACTCCGCTTATTGACCCGGGAGCCGGGAGTGGCCAGCAACACCTTGAGGGACTCTGCACAGTTATTTATGGCCGCTAAGTGGATAGCCGTAAAACCATAAATATCCTGCCTGCTGACCTTGTCGCGTTGAACATGGGGCAGTAACAAATCGATGGCGTCTGGACAGTCGCTTAAGGCAGCGAAATGGAGAACTGTCCAGTTTATATTATCGGCGATATTGCTATCTGCTCCTGCGTCGAGCAGCAATTTCAGATGCTCGGATTTGCCCCATAATGCTGCGATCATCTGGGGCGTGACGCCATCGTAATTACTGGCATTGGTATTTACTTCGCTGTTAGCAAGCAGCTCTTTCAGGCATCCTGTGTCGTTTTCTTTTTTGCTGGTATACGGTTTGAGCATCCGGTAGCCAAAGAAGGCTTCATTGATATTTAAGCCCCTGGCAACGTATTGTTGACGGACCTCGGTGATGCCGATTTTGGTGGCAATATGCAGGGGCGTTTCGCAGAACTTATTGGTGGCATTGACACTTGCTCCATGGGTAACCAACCATTTCAGGCACTGGACGTTGCCATTCTCAGCCGCAATGTGCAGGGGCGTCCGACCCTCCTGATCAGCGGCTTTGACATCGGCCTGGTGGTTGATCAGTGCCTGGGCGCAATCGATATGGCCGGAATCAATGGCGATAGCTAACGGGTATACAGCCCAATCGGTGACCGCCGAGAGGTAAATCTGTGCTGCCAGACTGGCATCAAGGGCCAGAAGCTTGTTCAGTGTTGTCAGATCCCCGGTACGACAGACATGAAGCACCAGGGATTCACAATAAAATGAATCATTTTCCAGGATGCGGCTCCCGTTCACACGAACCAGCGGCAGTGCCGGTTGTTTGCAATCACAGCATTGGCGTTGATCGAGGCTTTTTCCCTTTTGCAGGTCACCGTCAAGCCATTCGGTGATGCATCCCAGGTGGAAAAAATGAGGTTTTGGTTGGCAGGAAGTTCGGACCGGTGTTTTGTGCCAGGCAGATTGCCCTGTGGTGACTTCGTTGCTACCAAGGCAGATAGAACAGGTAAATGAGGGATTTGTGTTGCTGCTGACGCTATTCATTTCTTTGGGCTGTTTTGATGCAGATAATGACTAGGACTGAAAACAGCAGGAAAAATTCCATAAAACAGCATTATGAACAAGGTGTTTCTGGATAAGCGTTTATAGTCGTATAAAAACAGCCACGGTAATTCAGAGCACGCTGAATAGATGGCGAACCTCTTCAATTCTGGCAAACCGTTTGACGCCGTGTTGGCGACTGTCAAAACGGATGGAGAAATTACGGTCATTAACCTCAATCACTTCTCCGCGACCAAAGATGGCATGATCAATAATGGCCTTGAGCTGCCATGGCGCGTCGGAGGGTATACTGGCTCCTGTGTTGGCAGAGCCCGTGGATTCGTCGTTTATCGCAATGTCGGGCACTGCTTCCAGTCGTTCGGCCAGTGTCGCCCGGGCTGAGCAGACGTAACGTCTTGATACTGGCGTAAGACCGATTTTATCGATGGCTTCAGCCAGGTCGTCATCGGCATCTTCATGGAGCAGGTTGCCCAGGGATAAGACATGGGGCAGGTTCATTTCCAGTAAAAAGGGGCTGATGCTGTCCTGGTGATCTTTTCCGGCAAGGGGTTGGCCATCAGCTGACCGTGAACGTTTTCCGGAATCTTTTTTGGCATCTTTGTTGGCATCTTTGTTGGCATCTTTGTTGGAAAGACGGGTGAGCTCGCCCTGTGCGGTAAACAGGTGTAATTGCTGTCTGGCACGGGTCATGGCGACATAGAGCAGGCGACGCTCAGACTCAATAGCATTACTGGTCCTGGCCGACAGGTTAGCCATTTCATCTTCCCTGAGGAACGGCCAGTATTGGCGGGTCAGTCCCGGGATTAACACAACCGGCCATTCCAACCCCTTGGAACGATGGCAGGAGCTGAGCTTGATGCCGTGAGTCGATCGTTGTCTCTGATCTTTCTGTTGCTTCTGCTTCTCGATTAATTCAGCAATGTGCAGGCAACAGTGGGCGGTGTCTTCGTTCAGCTGTTTGAGGAAACGATGAAAACCTTTGATTGCCAGAATCTGTTCATCCGTTCTCTGTTCATTGAGGCTCATGGATTTGAGGCTGTCGTATATTTCGGATTGTTGAATATACCGGGCGATCAGCGTATGGGCCTTGTGTTTGTTGCCATTGTGCTCCAGCCATGAGAACAGTTCTGCCCTTTGTGTCAGTTTTCGCACCTGAAAGTCACTGATGTCTTTGATGTTGGTTGCTAGCTTGCCCAGGGTTTTACCCAATTGGTGGCTCTGGTCCTTCAGCTGCTGGCAAAGCCAGTCAATATACTGTTGTTTAAGGCCGATATGGGGCAGGGTCAGAAGTCTTGCCAACTTATGGGAACGAACCTCTGGCAGTAGCCCGGCAAAGCCACCACTGGCCAGGGTCATGGCATCGATCAGTGAGGCAATTTCCGGCCTTTGAAACAGCGAGGGGCCGTCACTGCTGTAGGGAAGGCCCATTTCCAGCAGGTTCAGCTCAATGGGCACGGCCTGGGCCCAGACCCGCACCAGAATGGCAATATCTTCCGGTGGTGTTCCGGATGCCAGATATTCGGTCAGCGCCTCAACCACAAAACGACTGTCGTCTGCACCCGGTTGACTGATGCGAATCAGGGAGGGCGCGTTGTCCGGATGGGCAATGCAGAGCACATTTTTGCGGGACCGGTTCTGGCTGATTAAATGGCTGGCAGCCAGGGCAATACTGTGACCATAGCGAAAGGTGTGGGGCATGGTGAGTTCTTTAACGTCACCGGTAGTGCCATAGTCCTGCTGAAAATGGTTCAGAATGTTGTCGATATTGGCACCGGCGAATTCGTAGATCGTCTGGTCGGGATCGCCAACGGCAATCATTCGGGCGCGCTGTCCGGCAATCAGCCGGGTAAACTGATGCTGAAGGGTTGAGGTATCCTGGTATTCATCAACGATGATAAAGTCCATTTTATCAGCCACTTTGGGCACCAGTTCCGGATGTGCCCGGATCAGTGTCACCGGGTCGTACAGCATATCGGTGAAGGTGATTGATCGCTGTTGATGGCGCCACTGCTCAAACTGATGAAACAGTTTGATGAAAAAGCGATAGTCATCGGTATAACCGGATTGCTCAAACCATAGCTCAGGGCTGGTTAAATGGGCTTTGACCGATTCAATAAAGCTGATGGCCGCTTCGATCAGACGGGCAGCATCCGAGCGCATCCGGTCCTTAATGGTTTCCGGTGCCAGTTTCAGGATCAGTGTCCTGACCTGTAGCTCAACGACTTTCTCCGATAACGGTTGTTTGTTGTAGGGGGGTCTTATCTGCCAGCCTTCCAGAGTTCTGAGCAGTTTCAGCCCTGTGGCGTGGTAGGTTCTGATTTCCGGGAGCTGCCGCTGGTTTTCCGGCAAGTCTGCCAACGGACTACTGGTCAGAGTGCGAAGCTTTTTGGCAAAGTCGATCTGGGCCGCTTTGTTAAACATCATCACCATCAATCGACGCGGGTCAGCCCCTTTGCACAGCAGGTTGCTGACCAATTGTGCCAGGGTTGAGGTTTTGCCCGAGCCAGCCACGGCAATACAGAGGGCATGGTCTTTATCGTGGTCGGCAACTGCTTGCTGGTGGGGCGTCAGTTTCATTCAGTCAGGTGCTGTTGATAGCGTTTGGAAAGTGCAAGGCTAGCAAAATTTGCGCGACTTCCATAGATAGCGCATGCGTCATCTTCCGAAGCCGGGGTACGGAAATTTCGGTGGAGATAAAGCGACAATGACGGAATAATGAGGCCATCAACACCAAGGATCACCGTGTAATGGCTTCACTTTATTTCTATTTTTCTTCCATGGATTCGGGCAAGAGTACCTACCTTCTGCAGTCAGCTCATAATTATGAGAGTGCCGGTAAACGGGTGTTGTTGCTGGCTCCGGTGATTGATGACCGTTTTGGTGTCGGCAGAATCACCTCAAGGATTGGCCTGCAAAGTGAAGCGGTGGCCATTTCCCAGAGTGATGACCTGAAGCAGCAAATTGCCAGAGAGCACAGTGAAGACTATATCGCCTGTGTTATGGTCGATGAAGCACAGTTCCTGACCCCGGAGCAGGTGTGGCAACTGTCGGATGTGGTGGATGTGCTGGGTATTCCGGTACTTTGCTTTGGCCTGCGCACCGATGCTTTTGGTAAGGCGTTTGCCGGCAGTGAAGTGTTGCTCAGTATTGCTGATGAACTTACCGAGCTGAAAAGCATCTGCAAGTGCTGTGAGAAAAAGGCCAATATGCAGCTGCGTCTTGACGGTGACGGTAAGCCGGTAAAAAGCGGCAGCCAGGTGCAGATAGGGGGCAATGACCGCTATCTTTCTGTTTGTCGAAAGCACTATAAGTCGATGATGGGGCTTGGGAGCTAAGGAAATAACTTCCCTATTTTCATTGCCTGACTCCGTTCGGACTGAGCTTGTCGAAGTTCGGTGGCACGACCCTTCGACAAGCTCAGGGTGAACGGAAATAAAAGACAATTCCTAAGCGCTTCCCGTTGCCCGCCTCCCGCATAAGCATAAGCAGGCTGTCTTTTTCGGGCGGCAGGCAGCTTATTGACCATTCCTAACTCATCCAGCGCTGAACCCCTAGGGCGGTCATCACCAGTTCTACCGACAGTGCGGCCAGTATCATGCCCATTACCCGGATGATAATGGCCGAGCCATTGTGGCCAATCACCCGAAAGATCCGGTCGGCAAACAGCATCAGGCCACAGGTGACCAGTAGTACCAGCGTCATGGCACCGGCGGTCATGGCCTGCTGGCTGAAGGTTTTGACGTGATTGTCGGTCAGTACAATCACCGCCATAATCGCCCCGGGGCTGGCAATGGAGGGGACCGCCAGAGGGAATACGGCCAGTTGGTGACCGGGTTCCCTGGACCCGGAACTGTCTTCAGGATCAGAAAAAATCATCTGCAAGCCGAACAGAAACAGGATGATTCCGCCTGCCAGCTGCAGGGAGATCAGCTGAATGTTCATCGCCTTTAGAATAATCTGACCAAGAACCAGTGCCGAAAGGAGGATGACAAAGGCGTAAATGGTTGCTTTCAGGGCGACTCGGCGTTTTTGTGTTTCTGACAGTCGTGCCGTCAGTCCAGTGAACAGTGCCAGAGTGCCGACCGGGTCAATGGTGGACCAGAGCATGATAAAGTCTTTGAAGAAAAGCTCCATAATAGTACCTGCCCAGTTGGTTATGGGTGTTATAGGATGAAGCCGGGCAGCCATTCCTGGGAATAGCGGTCAAACTGCGCAAATACCTGACGACATCTGTTCGTTATTTCATGGTTCCTGTACACATCCAATATCTGGTAGAATGGCAACCATGACTGAATAAAAATATTCCTTCTTCTTCAATTAAATAAGACAAACGTCAATTGTCCAGTGATTAGGTACACAGCAGGAAAAAAAAGTGACCAGTACCTATGTTTTGGCTATCGCTAACTATATATAATTTATTCTTATTTTTTTATTCGAAAAAACAATATAACAGAGCCTGAGTTAATTTCTAAGGCTGGATGTCGTTGCATGGAACTGTCACTTCTGCACGTTGTTGCTGCCATGGGGGTTGTTGGCCTGGGGGCTATTGTCCAGGGAACCATCGGCTTTGGCATGGCGGTTGTTGCCGCACCTTTTCTCTATCACATAGATCCTGCCCTGATACCGGGACCGCTGATTTTTTCCGTGCAGTATTTCAGGTATAACCGCTATTCTGTCTGCCGTTTGAAGGTATCCGGAGGTGAGACCGGGAGAGTGAGAAAGTTGACAGAAATCACTATTTTGGATAGTTTGTCACGCCATGCGCTGATTTGACCTTGGCTTGCGGGCGCATTACAAATTCCGCTAAAAGAAGGGTTTCAATTAAGAATTCCTTATGAAACCACTCTGTTAGCATCAGGGTGGTTTTTTTATGCATATGATTGAATTGAATAACCTGACCAAGGTGTTTGCCGCCGGGGACACCGAGGTCAAGGCCATTGACGGAGTAAATCTGTCGGTGCCTGAAGGTGCCATCTACGGTGTGATTGGCTCCAGTGGCGCAGGGAAAAGCACGCTGATTCGCTGCGTCAACTTACTGGAGAAACCGACTTCAGGCCAGGTGCTTGTGGATGGTCAGGACCTGACTCTGCTACCTGAGAAATTATTGCGCCAGGCCCGTCACAACATTGGAATGATTTTTCAGCATTTCAATCTGCTGTCCAGCCGCACTGTGTATGATAATGTCGCTCTTCCCCTGGAGTTGGCCGGTGCCAGCAAATCAGAAATAGAACAGGCCGTTCTGCCCCTGCTGGAACTGACCGGGCTGGACTCAAAAAGAAACAGTTATCCTGCCCAGCTGTCCGGCGGTCAGAAACAGCGGGTGGCCATTGCCCGGGCCCTGGCCAGTAAGCCGAAAGTGCTGTTGTGCGATGAAGCCACGTCCGCACTGGACCCGCAGACTACCCGGTCAATTCTTGCCCTGCTGAAAGACATCAACCGTCAGCTTAAAATTACCATTCTGATCATTACCCATGAGATGGATGTGGTGAAAACCATCTGTGATCGAGTGGCCATTATGAGCTTCGGCAAGATCATTGAAGAGAATGAGGTAGAGCAGTTCTTTCTCAACCCCCGGACGGATCTGGCCAAAGAGTTTGTGCGCAGTGCGATTCATGAAAAGCCGGTGGCAGAAATTGAAGCCCGGTTCCAGTCTGAACCCTGTGAAGGTGCCAGGCCGGTGGTGCGCATTACCTTTGTCGGGCAGGGGGTTGTCCAGCCGTTGATTACCAGGGCGGCAAGACAGTTCAACACGGACTTTAATATCCTGCAGGCAGATATTGAAACGGTCAATGAAAAAGCCATGGGCTTTTTGATGGTGGAAATTATGGGTGAGCCGGAAGGCATTGAGCAGTCGCTGCAGTTTTTGCAGGGCTTGCATAACTCACCAGACAATACGGTCCAGGTAGAGGTGATTGGTTATGTCAGCTGATGCATGGTCACTGTTGTTCAAGGCGCTCTGGGAAACCCTCTATATGGTGGCCTTTTCCGGAGGCATCAGCTTTCTGCTCGGTATCCCGCTGGGAGTGCTGCTCTACGTGACCCGGGAAGGGCGTATTCTGGAAAACCGCATTGCCAACCTGGTTCTGGGCGGTATGGTCAACGCCGGGCGTTCCATTCCTTTTATTATTCTGATGGTGGCTATCATCCCGTTGACGCGACTGTTGACCGGTACTTCCATTGGTACCACCGCCGCGATTGTGCCACTGACCGTGGCGGCGATCCCGTTTGTTGCCCGCATTGCCGAAGGTGCCTTGAATGAAGTGCCTTCCGGATTGGTGGAGGCCGCCCAGTCCATGGGGGCCAGCCCGTTGCAGATTGTTACCCGGGTGTTGCTGCCGGAGGCCAGGCCCGGGCTGATTAATGGCATGACCATTACGCTGGTAACGCTGGTGAGCTACTCGGCCATGGCCGGTGCCATTGGTGGCGGAGGCCTTGGTGACCTGGGCATCCGTTATGGCTACCAGCGGTTTGATGGGGTCATTATGCTGGCCACGGTGGTGGTGTTGATTGCCCTGGTGCAATTGCTGCAGATGGTGGGTGATCGCCTGCAGCACTATTATGATCGCAGTCACTAATAATCATTTGTAAGGTGGGAATCCATCAACGTCACTAATGTTGATGGCATGTTGTTAAAGTCCGGGAGTAATCAATGACTTTTAATATTCTAAAAACAGTAAAAATCCTGGCCAGTTCGGCGGTATTAGCGTCAGCAGCATTGCTGGCAGGCTGTGGTCAGTCGGATGATCCAGAAGGTCCGCTGAAGGTGGGGGTGATGGCGGGGCCTGAGGCCGATGTGATGAAAGTGGCGGTAGACATCGCCAGACAGGACCATAATGTGGCTGTGGAGCTGGTGGAGTTCTCTGATTATGTGTCGCCAAACGTAGCGCTGTCGGACGGCAGTATTGATGCCAATGCATTCCAGCATCGCCCTTACCTGGACAGTATGGTGCGTGACCGGGGCTTTAAGCTGGTTGCCGTTGGTAACACCTTTGTTTATCCCATTGCCGCTTACTCAAAGACGTTGAAAGACATCAGTGAGTTGCAGGATGGAGCCAAAATCGCTATTCCCAATGACCCAAGTAATGAAGGCCGTACACTGATTCTTCTGCATCAGCGTGGCTTTATTAAGCTGAACGATGTGAATAATCTGGAAGCAACACCGGCAGATATCATTGAAAATCCCCGTGACTTCCAGTTTATTGAACTGGATGCGGCTCAGCTGCCCCGCTCACTGGATGATGTGGATATGGCCTTTATCAACAACACCTATGCGGTACCGGCGGGTTACACCCCAACCCGTGATGCCCTGCTGGTGGAAGATAAGGACTCTCCCTATGTGAACATCATCGTCACCCGTGAAGATAATCAGGCAGACCCGCGTGTACTGGCCCTGGTTAAGTCGTATCAGACGGATGCGGTGGAAACCAGGGCTGCGGAGCTGTTTAAAGGGAGTTCTGTGGCTGGCTGGAAGTAAATGTTCTACATGCTGGAAGCGGTTTGCTTCCGGCATTATTTATGCTTTATGGCCTTGAGGCCGTTAATCATCGTTACCCCTTCGTGTAAAGTGACCATCATCTGCCTCTTCTGGGATACTGATACCACTGGCCGGTTGGTTTGCGTTTGCGTTTGCTTTAGACGCTCAAGGTTCTTTATGACTTGTTGAGAAAGATGGTTGACCTTTAGAATCGTTATTTCACTTTCACTTTCACTTTCACTTTCTTCTCTTGTTTCTTTTTCTATAGAATGGCTTTGTGCAGTTTGGCTGCCAGTGTTGTCACAAGTGACCTCATCCGTATCATCAACAGTTGATTCGTCGCTGTCGTAATCAGTTGATTCGTCGCTATCATAAACAGTTGATTGGTCGCTGTCGCAAACAGCTGAGTCGTCGGTATTACTGCATGATGGCACATAATCTTTGGCATTTATCTCTAAGAAGGTACTGTGGTTTTCTCGCAACTGCTCATTTCTGACGGGTAAAACCTCAGTTTCTGTCGTCAGTTTATTGATTTTACTGGGCTGTAGAGGATCGCATGTAGAATTTGTCAGTCTTTTTTGAGGCGTTACGTTTTCTCTACACGAAGAAGCATCCACCAAAGGTTCTTTATTGTTCTGGCTGGTTGGCTGTTCAATTCCGGCATCATGCTCAGCATCGGGCTGTGCTGAGGTTCTCTCCAAATCTGATGGTTTTTGTGTATCGGCCTTTTTCTGTTGATTATCTGGCAAACACTGATGATTGTTACCGGAACCTGAAAGCGTAATGTTTACGGCTGAGGGGGAGGCGTCGTTTTTTTCTTCAACTCTCAATTTTTTGCGCGGCCGTGGTATGAGTATTTCAGGAATTGGTTTTCGTTTATGTCTTTCAGGTCGACATTTTACAACGGCAAAATCTCTCCATTTGAACAGATCTTTTCTATGAAAGTCCGGAGACATTGCATTTGATAACTCAACCCAAAGCGCCAAAAGGTAATAGCCATTGCGATCAGCTGAAATATTTGGTCCGTCTTTCATTCCCAGGGAAATATCTCGTAGAAACTTGAAGTGATCTCCGTCACTGTTCCTTTTTAAAAAATCCAGGAGTTTTTCTTTCTTTGGCCTGAATTTCCAGGCGCTTTCCTCAATGAAATCGTGATACTTAAACGCTTTTCCAATCATTTCATAGGCAGCTTCCACCCTGGTATTATCAGACTGACATATTTTCCTCAGAATGGGAGGAGTGAAAAATTTTTTGACCAGCCTGGGGGTTCTCTGATCCACGGTATTTTTTGTTAAACCAGTAAAACAGAAACGCTTGCCATCAAGAATGTAAATGGTTTGGTCATCATCTTCACACGGAGGAATTTTTTTGGAGCCAAAGTGGACATCAACATCCCGAAAGCCAAAGCTCCTGGCCTTTTTCAGTACGTCCTCAGCACTGGAGGTAGTCTTGGTAACAAAGTCCTCAAAAGTTCTGGGTTTGGAATATGTGTGATCAGTAGCAAATGCTTTGTCAGCACTCAGATCCATAATTTTATTCTCTTTAAATAGTCCGGAAAATCTAGCTCTCGACTTTGTGGTTGACAAGGAATCAGAAATGGTTGGAAAGTGGTTTCGCAGTGTGCAGGTTAATTCAGGCAATAGCAGAAGGATTAACCTTCTACCAGGTGGGTAAATGCCGCTAAAGCCTCCGGATCTCCACGTTTGATTTTATTCGCAATGACATAATGGAAAAAGTAATGGAAGTGTTCGTGATCCTGGGCCGCAAACAGGCACTCATCGCCCGGTAGTACCGGTGTGTTATCGACCTTTTTATCATCGGCCACCATGGCCATGACCCGGCCATCATTGTACAAACGCCAGCTGGTGACATGAACCAGTACAATCGTTTTAAACTGGTCTTCGGTCAGAATGGCATGGGTGCCGATGGTGTCGGGGATTTCCTGAATAATGACAGCTTCATCCGACTCTATGGGTGGGTAGTAATTGGCCGCGTTTTCCAGTTCCGCAACCTTGTGATCCGGTACGTCGAAAAATGCATGGTCGTGTATCTTGTCAAAGTAACCTTCCCAGTGGCCATTTAATGGGTCATTGAGCTCACGGGCAGGTACCACCTTATTCAGCCAGGGGATGAGGGCATCAACCGTGCCGTCTTTCATCATTGCCCAGCAGAGAATTTTCATGCTGAACAGCTTGCCCGGATTGGCATCATTGCTGTAGAGCATTTCCATACCATCCAGTTCAGGAGCAATGCGCACAATCTGATGAAGGTTAACCTCGTCCAGAGGCTTGCGGGTGAACATATCGATGACATTGCCACTGTTATCATCGGGCTGATTTTTATCTTCAGGTTCTTTGGCCATGAACAATCCCGGGTAAAGCTGAGTCTGGTAAAAATGACGAAGTTCATAGCCCATATCGGCATGGTCGTATCATCCTGCACTATTGGTTGCAGTGGGGGAGCACAAACAGGAAGGTATGAATCCTGACGCTGATTAACAGACGCTTTGCACCACAAAGGCACAAAGAAGACTGGTAAGAGCAAAGATCAAACAAAAAAAATGCTTTTACTTTGTGTCTTTGTGGTTAAAACAAAAATATTACCGCAGGAGTATTAAGGCACTGGCCAGGTTTCTGGCTGCCCGGATCAGGTTCTCCTCACCTTTGGCCAGGGCCTCGGACAGTGGGACTGCACCGTGAACAATCGGGAACAACGCATCAATGCCACAGTCGTAGACCGCGTCAACATCGGAACCCACAGAGCCAGCCAGAGCAATCACCGGAAGATTGAACTGTTTGGCAATCCGGGCAACCCCCACGGGTGTTTTTCCCTGCGCGGTTTGTCCATCAATCCGGCCCTCTCCGGTAATCACCAGATCAGCGCCGATCAGTTTTTCTGCCAGGCCGACGGCATCCATGACGATGTCAATACCCGGTTTCAGTTCAGCATCCAGAAACGCCAGCAGGGCAGCACCCATGCCTCCGGCAGCGCCTGCTCCCGGCTGTTGCCCAACATCTTTGCCAAGGTCCCGTTGCAGAACGCTGGCATAGTGTGTCAATGCCTGGTCCAGTTGTTCGACCATCTCAGGAGTCGCCCCTTTCTGGGGACCAAACACTGCTGAGGCACCATTGGCTCCGGTAAGTGGATTGTCCACATCGCAGGCCGCAATAAACTCGATGGTCTGGAGTCGTCTATCCATCGCACCGGTATCAATGCGACACAGACGTGACAGCGCTGCACCACCCCGGGGCAGCTCCCGGCCATCAGCATCCAGCAGTTTTACCCCCAGTGCCTGCATCATACCTGAGCCACCGTCGTTAGTGGCACTGCCGCCAATACCGACGATGATGCGTTTAATGCCCTGGTCCAGGGCGCTGAGAATCAACTCTCCGGTCCCCCGGGTGGTACTGAGCATCGGGTTGCGTTGATCCCTGGGTACCAGCTCAATACCTGAAGCCCCGGCCATTTCAATGACAGCGGTTTCAGCATCACCCAGCAGGCCGAAGCAGGCCTGAACGGTCTCTCCCATTGGGCCGGTTACCGCAACATCCACCAGTGTGCCACCGGTAGCGTCCACCAGTGACTGCAGCGTACCTTCGCCACCGTCGGCAACCGGAACCTTGATGCACTCGGCATCCGGCAGGACCTGCTGCAAACCGGTTGCAATGGCCTGTGCTACTTTGGCTGCGGTAAGACACTCCTTAAAGGAATCGGGTGCAATAACAATTTTCATGGTCTGTTCCCCCAGTATTGAAGAGTGCCGTAAATCAGTGTGGCGGCCCCGGAAAAGCAGCAAAAACAGTGCCTGTCCACTTAGTTAGAAAATATGATTTCATTTGGTTAACTACTTATTCAGGGGGATAATCATAGTCCGTTGGACGATCTGTTGAGTTACAGGTTCCGTAGAGAAGTTTTTATAGAAATAATCGGTTAAACGCAACGCCATTCAGCCTGTCTGCCTGAGGCTGTCTTCTAAATAAGGTTTTCTAGCCAGATATATGGAGTGCTCCATGACAGAATTGAAACTGGACTCATTTGCCGAGGGCTTGCATGTTGCTGTCATCGGAGCCTCCGGTGCCATCGGCAAAGCCATGGTCCATTGGCTGGAGCAGGTACCAACAGTCACCAGAATTTATGCCTTTTCACGCAGTGAACCTGAGTTTGGCCAGGTGAATAAAACCGTTTTTCACCCCATGGATCTTCTGGATGAAAACAGCATTGCCAAGGGTGCGGATCAAATTTCGGAGCCGTTGGACCTGGTGTTAGTCACCACCGGTATCCTCCATGAGGGGGAAGGCCTGAAGCCGGAAAAATCCATCAAGGATTTCCAGCCCGATCACTTTGCCAGAATCTTCGCCGTCAATACCACCGGACCCGCCATGGTTGCCAAATATTTTCTTCCCAAGCTGGCCAGAAACCGTAAGAATGTGTTTGCCGTGTTATCCGGCAGAGTGGGCAGCATTTCTGATAATCAATTAGGCGGCTGGTATGCCTACCGGGCATCAAAGGCAGCGCTGAATATGATTATCAAGAGCCTGGCCATCGAAATTGCCAGAAAAAACAAAGCATCGATTATTGCTGCATTGCATCCGGGCACAGTGGATAGTCATTTGTCCATGCCGTTTCAGTCCGGCGTGCCTGAGGGTAAACTCTTTTCAGCGGACTACTCGGCAGAACGGCTTTTGCATGTGATTGATCAGTTGACACCAGGGGACAGTGGTCACATGTTTGCCTGGGATGGCGAAAAGCTGCCTTTTTGATGGTGCAAAACCTAAGGAGACAAGATGGTTATTATTCACTGGTTTCGTCAGGATCTCAGGTTGTCTGATAACCCCTCTCTGTTCGAGGCGGCTGGCAATGGCCAGGTGCTTCCGGTATTTATTCTGGATGATCACTCTGCCGGTCAATGGGCTCCCGGCAGGGCCAGCCGCTGGTGGCTGCACCACTCACTGGCAGCATTAAACGACGCTCTGAAAGGCCGACTGCTGGTGCTTCAGGGCGACGCGGCAAAAGTGCTTCCGGAGGTGGCGGCGGAATATAAGGTGGATGCCGTTTATTGGAATCGCTGCTATGAGCCCTGGCGGATCCAGCGGGATCAGCAAATAAAGAAAGCCCTGCGAAATGACGGGCTGGAAGTCAAAAGCTTCAATGGTTCCCTGCTCTGGGAACCATGGACCGTGCTGAAAAAGGATCGAACGCCCTACCGGGTATTTACGCCTTACTATCGCAAAGGGTGCCTGGTAGCTGAACCGCCCAGGGAGCCATTGCCGGTACCGAAAAAAATCCGGTGTGTTGATACCACCTCGAAAAGCGACATCAATGACCTTGAGCTATTGCCAGCCGGAGGTTTTGTCCCCGCCCATAATCCTGAGTCTGCCGGTGAGGCAAAACAGGTGCGCTGGGACCATAATCTGTATGCCTACTGGTGTGAGCAGGGCAGAGGGGTTGGTGAGACAGCGGCAAAAAACAAACTCCAGGATTTTCTGGGCGAGGGGCTGAATGGGTATAAAGTAGGGCGTGATTTCCCTGCCAGGCGCAGCATTTCACAACTGTCTGCCCATCTTCATTTTGGTGAGGTATCCCCCAATCAGGTCTGGTACGCGTCGGCGGCTGCTGCAACCGACAGTAATGTGGAGACGGACCTTGACTGTTTTCACTCAGAACTGGGCTGGCGTGAGTTTTCTTACTATTTGCTGTACCACTTCCCAACACTGCCGGAGCAAAATTTCCAGCCAAAGTTTGACGGCTTTCCCTGGCAGGATGATCCCGAAAAACTCAGGCGGTGGCAGAAGGGACTGACCGGTATCCCCATTGTCGATGCCGGGATGCGCGAACTTCGGCAAACCGGGTTTATGCACAACCGGGTGAGAATGATCGTCGGCTCATTTCTGGTCAAAAATCTGCTACAGCCTTGGCGGCATGGGGAAGCCTGGTTCTGGGACTGCCTGGTGGACGCTGATCTGTCCAGCAACTCGGCAAGCTGGCAATGGGTGGCGGGTTCAGGTGCGGATGCGGCACCCTATTTCCGGGTTTTTAATCCGGTTACCCAGGGGCAGAAGTTTGATCCTGATGGCGAGTATATACGTCGATATGTACCTGAGCTTTCCGGGGTACCGAATAAGTATCTGTTTGCGCCCTGGGAAGCCGACGACAATGTCCTTTATCAGTCAGGTGTTATCCTGGGGGAAAATTACCCATCGCCTGTGGTTGATTTGAAAAAGTCCCGGGCTAAAGCGTTAGAGGCGTGGCAGGCCATTCGCACTCAATAAGCTGGCCTTGATATAGAAGCATCTTCATTTTGAATAGCTTCTAACTCGTATGAACGCGTTTGTGTCTTTCCAGATTTGCCTTTCTGATAAATCCTTTATTGCAAATCTCACATTCATACGGCCTCTCCCCTGTATGAGTGCGTTTGTGTCTTGTCAAACATCCCTTTCTGATAAATCCTTTATTGCATATCTCACATTTATGCGGCTTCTCCCCTGTATGAGTGAGTTTGTGTCTTGTCAAACATCCCTTTCTGATAAATCCTTTTTTGCAAATCTCACATTCATGCGGCTTCTCCCCTGTATGAGTGAGTTTGTGCATTTCCAGATTACTCTTCTGGATAAAGCGTTTATCGCAATTCTTACATTCAAACGGTCTCTCTCCCGTATGAATGCGTCGATGTCTTTTCAGAACAGACTGATAATAAAATCTGCTATCACAACCCTCAAACTCACATTTCAATGGTCTGTGACCCAGATGAGTGAGTTGGTGTCTTTTCAGATGCTCATTGCGGGTAAATGTTTTATCGCAACCATTCAATAAACATTGATAAGTCTTGCGCTTTTCTGATGGTAGGGCTGCTGTATTGGGCTGCAGGTACTGCTGTTCATTAGTTTGTGAATTTTGACCGTAAAACCCAGTCGGGTGATAAAATCCGACACGTTGACTTGCCTGACCTGGCCCTGAAGACTGTTGACCCAGTCCGCCAGCAACCTGGTTTTCAGGGGTGGTTAATTTGCACATTCTCTCCCTGAGGTCTTGAGCCACAGACCTTTCCTCCCCCTGCTTTGGTTTTATGCCCAAGTCAAGAGGCTGGCCTTGAACTCTTACCTCTCTGTGAGAGGACGTTGTGCCCGATACTGGTTGCTCAGAACTGGCCCTGGTCAATAAATATGAGGCTATGGCCTCAATTTTTGCACCTGAAGCATTTAAACGTGCTGAATTCATGTGTTTATCATTTGTATGATAATCCTCCCGGGAGGCCGATCGATTTACTGTCGAGTAGGGTAGTCTATTCTCGGTCAGCAACCCGGCTTTGACATATTTGTAGGTTTATGGTTCCCGTTCACAATCGTTCATTTGATTATATTCAGATACCTGTTTATGTATTAAAAATGATTATCCTGTCATTTATTACACGTCTTAAGGCGTGTATTTAGCTGGATTAGATGATCAAAGGGGCATTTGATGAGATGTCTTCACTTGGGACATCCTACTGCCAGGGAAGTTTAATGAACGTTGATTGTTATAGAGAGCGAAGTTTTGCGAAAGCTGAAAAAACAATCCTTGAGGTGGGTGACTTTTCTATTGCTCCTGGTTTGAATTTTGCCGCCAGATTACTGGCGGCCATCTTTAAGTAGCTAACCATATGATTTCATATGGTTAGCTACTTATAGTTACAGATTATCAACGGTGTTAAATAAGGTTCTTAATTGTGCGTCAAGTTCGTTAAAGTGAACAATGTCCGCCTTTGGCGCTTTTTCAACGGGTTCTGGTACATATTTGAGATTGCAAATTTCCCTGAAGTAAGGGGCATCAAATTCAAAACGACTTTCCAGTTGATGACCGCAGAGTTGCCATTTGTCCTTGTCAGCAGATTTGGTGGCAATCAGCTGGTTAATTGTATGTCGTATAAGCTTAATGGGTTTAATTGAGTCATGAAGCTTATATTTTTCAGGACGAGTAGTATGGATCAATGATTCAAGCGGTTGCTTAAATTCTTTTATAATTTTGATAAACCCAGCATTGTTTGGTTGAGAATCTGGCGGAATATCAAAGAATTTATCACTAAAACCTAAATCCAGAGTTTTGTTAACTTCCTTTAAAATGGTAATATCCTTGTCAATGTTTTTCCTTTTGATTTTTGTAGGATTAACCTTAAGATTGCTGGAAATAATATTTTTGGCAATAAATATATAGTAGGCCTTTTGTTTTAACTCTTCTAAAAGATTCAAGTAAAGCTCCAGGCAGTTTGTAAATGAGGTGTGCAAATTCTCAAGCACATCATCTTCTAGCTTTTCAGTTGAAACCGTATCAGTTGAAACCGTGCGTGAATCCAGGGTTTTGTTGGGAGCTTGACTCTGTTCGGAGTTGTCTGATCTACAGGACAGGTAATTAAAGGCAGACGAAATCGCCTTTACGACCCTGCCGAAGCAATAGCCGATCAGTTTAAACGGAGCTTTAATCGCCTCAATCAATATATTACCGGCGGAAGCTGCAATTTCAGAAATACTTTTCATAGTTTGTTTTCCCTAAGTTATTTTCCATTGTCAAAGACTGAAATTTCAATAAATTTCATGCAATGCACCGATAGAGATGCAATAGTTATTCTTTTTGGACATCGTTCTGATAAGAAAGTTCCATGCAAGTTGATTCATCAGAGATTATCAATGGTGTCAAATTAAGTCGCTTAATCGCGCTTCGAGATAGATAAATTGACCGCTGTCCGCCTCTGGAGCTCTCTCACCGGGTTCTGGTACATATTTGAGAGCACAAAGTTCCCTGATGTAAGGCTCATCGAAGGCAAATTGCTCCTTCAGTCTTTCTCCACAGCGTTGCCATTTATCCTTGTCGGCACAGGTTGTTTTCCCTTGGCTATTTTTCATATGGTTAGATACTTAAGTGGGTATCTGATGCAATAACT
This sequence comes from Endozoicomonas sp. ALE010, assembly GCF_049310165.1. Lineage (NCBI taxonomy): Bacteria > Pseudomonadati > Pseudomonadota > Gammaproteobacteria > Oceanospirillales > Endozoicomonadaceae > Endozoicomonas > Endozoicomonas sp. ALE010. The sequence goes on from NZ_JBLYNV010000010.1 coordinate 65,646, forward strand.
ATCTATATAGCTTCATATTTTGAATCAGGGAACTTTTGGATAACTTTTCGACTCATAATATAAGATAAATGAATAACTAAAATAATTAACAAGTAAGGATAAACTGATGCTTCCAACCATAAAAGTAAATGTAACCGTAGAAATTGCGTATCCTTCAGCCTCTGGTTTGAAAAATGGATTGAAACTGAATCAACCCGATCACACGGGTTATTTCCCGGGACGTGGAAAAACCAGCGTTGGCAGCTGGGGTAAAAAACTGCCAGTTATGGGAAAGTGTCCCTCTTGTGATTATTCAGGGGGGGTTAAACTTGCTGATCGAACCACGGCTGAAAAAAGAAATATGACCTCCCTGCTCACAAATGTGATGCAGCAGACAAGTCCAGGAAAAGAAACGATCAGTAATAAAGTGCTGCTGAAAAGGATATTGCTCGCAGGAGATCCCTGCTCAGAAATTCAACTCAACACAAGTCTCGGTTTCTGGCAGAACTTCAAGCAGAATGGATTGGTAAAAAAAGCAGTGAGTGATTTCTTCAAAAATTCAACCCATGATTGTTTTCCTGATGGCTCAGTTTGCGGTTCACTGCTACAAGCCGAACGGCTGCTGGATACGTTTGTCAAAACGAAATCTGCTCGAAGGTTGTATAGAAAAGCCGTTGCGAATAATCTGGTGTGCCTTGAAAGTCTTTTGAGAAAGGCGGGTGTTGATATCAATTATCAAAGCCTTAAAAGTGGTAACACACCAATAATGGCCGCAGCCCGGGCAAAACACTGGGAAATGGTTAGTTTATTGCTCGATAAAGAAACCTGCGTGGATACACACAACAAATCTGATTATCATTTATTGGAAATAATTTTTTGTGCCAGGGATAAGAAAAAGATTACCGATAAGCAGCAATATGAACTTACTTTACAAGTGCTTAAGCGTCAGCCTAATGCCAGGATTAAGGTTGCACAAGGCAAGGAGGAAATGCTACTTGCCCTTTATGCCTTTAAATATGCAATCTCGGAAAAGAATTGGCTATTATGCGATGCTTTACTGGAAAAAAACGAATGTCTGGTCACCGAATTACAACAAGAACCGATAAGATCCAAGATTATCATGGATGTAGTGACGGGCTATTATGATCGGCCAATAACAACGAAGTATCTGGCTAATTTGACAAATAGTAAAGGGCAGCCATTGTTAAATCTCAACTGTAAGACAGCTCGTGGCGAAACGCTCCTGATGCTGGCATTAAAAAAAGGCAAAACCCAAACTGTGTTATCCCTTCTTAAGACCCCGGGTGCTTTGCAAAATATTAATGATACCGTCTATTTTCAATCAAAAAATCCTAATTGGTGGTCAGCATATACTTATGCTCATTACTACAGTAACTACTATCAAAACGGCTTTCTCCTCGATGAGCTAGAGCGTCGTGGAGCATTGCCGAGACGTGCTGATTTTTTGAAAAAAAGACCATCAGATAATAACCATGGTCATTCCTACAGTTTCGGTGCCTTTGTCCTTGATGATGGTGATTGTGATGGCGGTGGCGGCGGCGGTGGCAGCTGTGATGGCGGTGGCGGTGGCGATGGAGGTTGTTAGTTTTTTTTCGATAAAACTGTGATGATACTCAGGTTATTTTGAACTGGTGATTTAGACCGTGAGTCATAAAAACTCAGGTGCCAGATCTTTTACGGAGAGAGACCTGACGCCTGATTTCATTTGGTTAACTACTCAGGCTGGTATCACTTGCGCCTACTAATTCAGACAACTCCAGGCCTGTATCAGGGTTTGCGGTGGAAAAACGCTGGCTTATGGTTTCTTTGATCCGGGTAAGCGGGTAGATGGCCAACGCTTTACCTTTTAACCCTTGCCAGTAGCCCTGGTACCACTGGTACAGGGCATAAAGGGTCACACCACCGGCAATCATCCCCCCTGCCACAATGCCGCTGGTCAGGGCTGTTGGAAATTCAACGTCAACTTCCTCGCTGTTATTATGAAGGGCTGAAGCCGTGCTGTTGACGATCCCGTTACCGGCCGCAGCAGATAGTGACGACCCATTTTGCCGGGAGGGTATTTCTGTTGACGACAAGTGTTTAATGGTGGCTGGTATCCGGTCACTGGTGGCCACACTTGAGCTGTCGGCTCTTTCGGTTGCGGGGCAACTGGCATTATCGCAGGCAAGATTTACCGTAGTGCTGATACCATCAGCAAAACTGGTTAACTCAGTATTGCAGGCAACTGTGCCGGAAAAGTTGCGATGAGGATCACCAGCTGCTAAGCCGGCGCGATACCCTTTGATGACACTGCCGCAGACCCGGGTATCGCTGATACTGCCAAAGTTATCCTGGCGACCGGCAGCAACACCGACCGCCGCACTTCCTGTATAACGGTTCGTGTCTTTTTCCCAGGCAAATAGTCCACAGTCAACGGCGGTTGTTTGGTGTACTGTGGTGTCAGCATCGTTAAACGCCGCAGCAATTGCAACGGAACTTTTGTCCGTTTCAGCATCGATTATCGTCTCTCTGGCAGTTGTGTTATGAATGCTACAGCCTTCGGCAACAGCCGCAGCAACGGCGGCATGGCCTCCCGCCGAATCTTCTCGAAAGCTGCTCTGGGACAACTCCAGATCAGAGTCGATGTCCAGGGTATGTTTGATGGTGCTATTGTGACAATCTGCGGTAACGATACCAACATGTGCCGGTAAGAAAGAGTTAACGGTTGCCTGCAGGTGGTTGTCGCGGGTGGTAGTATCCAGAATTGTGCAATGACGGGCATCAGCAACCACCATTGCGATGCGTCCATCAATTATTATGGAATGATAATGAATTTTGTTTTGATTGTGGGCCTGCGTATCTTCAATACGGGCAAAATCGGCCCTGCCGGCAACACCACCGATATTGGCCGCGAAAATGCCCGGAGAGCTTTCAATGCGGTTATGAATCAACGTTGAGTTTTTAACGACCACATTGTTATGTTCGTTACCAACTATTTTCCCTGCGATCAGGCCGATGTTGATATTGGTCTCGGCCCGGGACCTGTTCAAGGTACGTCTGCCGCTGCCAATTCCTGAGAGGAATACCTTGCAGTTTTCAACCTGGTTGCTGTCGATGGTGGCTCTATCCAGTGCTTGCCCGGCCAGCATGCCGACGTCAATCCCACTGCCCTGAATAGCAATGTTGACGTTGTTGATCTGGTTGTCCCTGAGTACGGCGCTGTCGTTCATCTTGCCTGCCAGCATCCCCAGCTGTCTGTGTTGTTGTACCCAGGGTTTTACAGCTGTAACCCTGATCTTTGAATTTTCTACGACGATGTTTTCCTGCCTTGAGCCCCCTGACATGGTACAGGCAACCAGTGCTGCACTGCCTGTGTCGTTAGTCCCGGGCAGTCCTGCACGGTCAATATGGCCATTAGTAATTGTGAGATTGCGGACTGTTCCATTGCCCTCCAGGCTGTTAAACAGGCAGCCCTTCAGGTTGCTGATGGTATTGCCGTTACCGTTGTACTCACCGGTGAAGTGCGGGATAGGCGAGTGGTTGCCAGCATCAATATCAGTGGTCTGTGCGTAGGTACCATTGGCTGGATAACAGGGATCCTTTCCGACTTTGGCCAGGACTGCGGCTCCATCAACAGGAATCGGTTTGCCCCTGCTGCCCGTGGGGGCGGTTGAGGCTGCCGTGGTGGGTGCTGAACTTGTGTCAGGACTGCTGGTCCGCGTTGTTGGTTGGTTACTGCCAGTTGCGTTGACTGTGGCCGAACCATGAGTGCTGGCAGGATTGCTGCCCTCTGGAGAAGCACCGCCACAACCCGGCAGGCTGGCCAGCGCCATACAGGCCATGACGAGTTGATTAATAGTATTGAGATAGCTATTGGCCGGTATGGTTTTCTGGACCAGGCGCAGGGCCAGCTCTCTGGGTTGAATATTCAGTTGTATCCATGGGGTATCCGGCTGATCAGACCCTTGATGGGGGTCAAAGCCCGGATGGATGGATTTAGCTATCGACTTACTGATATTCCAGTAGCGTGACCAGCCAGAAGCCTGCTCCGGGTCGATGTTGCTATCAGTGCCAGCCGAATCAGACGTTGGCGTCAGGGTTATGCAGGAAGTGAGTATAGGGGGCATTGCAGGGATTCCGGGTTGAAAAGATTCTGATTACACATGTAGATAAAAATGAGAATAATTGTTTTTTATTTTTGTAATTCTGGGATTGTTCAGCGTTCTTGCCGCTGATGTCCCGGGACTGCTGTAGAGCAGAAACGGGAAATCAGTGAAATGATGTATTAATGTACTGCTTTGACGGTGTTGTCTTTTAACAGATAATTGTTGGAAATCACTTTAAAAGAGACTCTTTCCTCCGGATCATTGCCGTCGAATACATAGACCAGACCTTCTCGTTTTTTCTGATTGTTTAACTTTGATTTTCCGTTAGCATCCACCAATACCTTATCAATAGTTGCAGCCAGCTCCTTGTTATTGGACACAACAGGGCAGATGGGTAAACCTATTTCCTGGCATATTTTTTCCATTTCTGCCTTTTTTATATATGACTGTTTGTCAATATCATAAATATTAAACACAAAAAGCTGGAGTTCCTCGAGTTCGTATGGATTAGCTTCTATTTTGTGACCGACGACTTCAGCCTGGATCGCTATATTTTTTCCCAGGCTCCTGAGCTTTGATTCAATGTCATTCTTACTGGCTACCTTACCCAGTGGGTGATCTCTATCTGTTTTCAGTTCGTAGTTCTTTGAGCAAATACCGAAATCGTTATTTCTCAAATAAAATGTTGAACTTGTTCCGTTCAGTTTCTCTGAGACATAGAATTTTTTATCTTTGAAGGAATCAAAAATAGAATGCAGGTTTTGTATTCTTTCTTCATCGCTCTTTGGAATAAAAAAGGGAAAGTAACCTTTGATAAAGTCACGGTCCGATAAGCTTCCCGGTCGCTCATATTTTTTAATATCGAGTTTTGCGGTTACATCATCCCCCACATTGACAGTTACATCTTTTCCCAATATTGAAAGAGGCAGAACCAGGCCTTGTGATAGCTGACCACGGAGTTTGATGGTTCTCAGGCGATAACCTTCACTGCCATCTGGTAAGACTATATGGGAGGATTTACTGAGAAACTCGAACTCATCCCTGACCGGCAAGACGCTGTCAATTTCGCAAAAAATAACCGATTGGCCTGGTTTAAATTCGGATTTTTCAACAACCACTTTCCAGCCATCGACCGTAGCAACTTCAATTTTATCAGCATTTTTAATAGGCTGTATTTCTGAAATGGTTCTAATGGTTGCTAACTTTCTTACATCATCAGGGATGCCCGTATTGGCCAATGGCTGGGGAGCATCAGACTGACTTGCCGCAATCGAACGATCAGTGATAGACGTTGAATCTTTTGCAATGTCTTGTGCAAAACCCGGGGGCTCCGTGTTGAGCGGCGGCAATTGTGGTAAAAATTCACCTTTCTGACCAGAATCAACTACGGTCTTGCCAGAAAAAGTCGAATTGTTTGCAGAAGCAGTGTTATCAATATTCGATTGCGCGGAATCACTGCCGGAAACAGTAAAGTTTGCAGCACCTCTGCTGAGGCTATCGGAGGGCAAGGACACTGGCTAATACTCCTGATAATTAATTGATCGGGATTTGCGACATAATCTGACCATTTGTTTTAATAAAAGTTTCCTTTCCATGTCGTTGGGATCAATTTCAGAAAGCCTTCTGGTTAATCTGTAACGCCGCTGCTTTGCCACATTGATCCAGAAATTCAGCCCAGATGGTCGTATGGTGCCTAATGCTCTGTTCCAGCTGATACCAGGGGCTGTGAATGTTTGACGCTTGCGTGATCAGGCTGAGATAGCGTTGAATGTCATCCCGGGGTGCAGCTGGCAAGAGGGAGAGCAGACGCTTGAAGTCATTCCGGATAATGATTCCTTCCTGATCAACCCTGGCAAGATAGGGCTGAATCTTTTCCCGATAAAACAGTCGAAAGACATTGTGTAGCCTTTCTGCTTCTGCTGGGTCAGCAGCGGGGCAAACAGGCCCTTTTGCCAGACGAAGCTGCAGTATATTGGCAGCATGGTTTAAGGTCTGACTTAACAGGGCAGCGGAGTAGATGAGTTCTCCCAGGTACCGGCTGGCGGTAACCTGTTGCAAGTGACGTTCCAGATCAGTGGAGGTATAGGGGGGCTCAAGTAATTGATCGGGCAGTAATCGGGTGAGGTAGTTAAGTGCTTCGCGGGTTCCCCGGAAACTCGCCTGATCGTTAATGGCGAGCAACCTGCCCTGACTGTGCAACTGTTTGCTGAATTCAGTATTGGCAAATACCAGGTTCCACTCAATGGCTGGAAACGTTGCCAGTTTTTCGCTGAGTATCTCTTGAAGTTTGGCAATGACTTCCCGGTTGTCATTGGTTTGTTGTAAAGAGCCGATGCATTGGGGAATCAATGATAACAGGGTTTTCTCGTAGAAATAGTGCTGCGAGGGGAGCATCTGCTTGCCCAGGCTGCTGTTTCTGTAGGCCACAGCCTGACTGAGGGCAGGGCATTTGAGCAAATCAAGTGCTTCCAGTGCTTTTATACGGAGATCTGGTGCCGGGTAAGCGCGTTGTCTTAACGGGGGCAGCGTGGGGATAGCGATCTCTGGTTCAGGGATATCGACACCGGTAACCCGGCTGAGTCGATGGGGGTATTCCTCAAGAAAATACTCAGGCGAGGAGTGGTCTGAGCATCCGGATAGCATCAGGGCAAAGACAAATAACAGGGGTGGAAACCGGTCTATCGTTATCTTGATCACTGGACCCTCAGGCAGGGATGCTGTTTTTGAGGCTTTCATGTTGGTATAACATAGCCAGTTTATTATTTTTAGCTTTTTTTAAGGGTCAGCGCTGGCTGTTAATGACAACAATTTTATGAAACATCGTGTATGAAAATAGTGGCTGATGAAAATATTCCCTTGCTGATGGAGTGCTTTGGGGCGATGGGGGAGGTGGTTGCTCTGCCTGGCCGGAACATTTCACCTGAGGATGTGCAGGATGCGGATGCTTTGCTGGTTCGGTCCGTGACTAAAGTGAGTCGGCAGCTGGTGGAAAACAGTTCACTGAAGTTCGTCGGTACTGCCACAGCAGGTTTTGATCATATCGACCGGGAGTATCTGGCCAGCCGGGGAATTGCTTTCAGTCATGCGCCGGGTTGCAATGCCACGGCAGTGGTTGAATACGTTCTGGCGGCTTTGGATATTCTGGCAGAACGAGACGGTTTTGAACTGCGTGATCGAACAGTCGGTATTATTGGCAAGGGGCAGGTGGGTGGTCGTCTGTATCAGATGATGGAGCGGCTTGGGGTAGAAGTGTGTGCCTGCGACCCCTGGCTGGCATTGGCAGAAGGCAACAGTGGTCGCTATGTCAGTGTTGATCAACTGATTGCATGTTCGGATGTCATTTGTCTGCATACCCCGCTGATAATGGATGGCCCATATCCAACCCACTATCTGATCGGTGAGCAGCAACTCAAGGCAATGAAGCAGGGAACGGTGTTAATTAATGCAGGGCGGGGGCCTGTGATTGATAATGCCGCTTTAAAGCAGTGTCTGGGCGAGCGTGACGATCTGACCGTTGTGCTGGATGTCTGGGAGTATGAACCCGATGCTGACCCGGAGTTGATGGCTCAGGTCGATATTGCGACCCCCCATATTGCCGGATACAGCCTGGACGGAAAGATTCGCGGTACGGAAATGATTTACAAGGCACTGTGCCGGCACTTTGGGCTTCCTGCCAGGGTGCGTCTGCCTGCGATTACGCCATTGCCGGTACTGAAACAGATGAAGTTCAGTGAGGGAATGACCTTTTCAACCACCTGTTCCAGGGCGATCCGTTCTGTTTACGACATTCGTCGTGATGATGCCACGATGCGCAAGGGGCTGATAAGGGCTGAAGAATCTCAACGCAAGCTGACGTTTGATTTGCTGCGTAAGGATTACCCGGAACGTCGGGAGTTCAGTACACTGCGAGTGGAGTTGAAAGACTGTGCACCGGAATTAGTGCATATCTTTCAGGCATTGCAGTTCAGGATTGGTGATGAACTCTGAATGGAGTTCATTCTACTCTCCTAGGAGGCTGACCGAGAATAGCGCCCGTAGCGAGGATGGCAGAAAATTGAGGATAAAAAGTCGGAAATTTTTAGTAAATAGTGGTTCTATTTGCTAAAAAATTCCGACTTTTTAGACCAATTTGCTGCCACCGCAGTAGGGCAGTCTATTCTCGGTCAGCCTCCTAGATATTCAGAAAGTCCTGCCAGCAAACCAGGAGAGTTTTAAAGTCATCCAGGCCACAGTGGCTGATGGATTCATGGTCGTAATAGTCCAGGTCTTCCATCTCTTCACAGTCCATTTCGGTATCCAGCAGGGCGGCCCGAACTTCGGCGTGATCCCGGGTCAGATGAAGGCGATAGTCTGTGCCATCATCAAAATATTCCCAGCGCTGTCCTTTCTCCAGACTTTCAACCACCAGTAACAGGTGCTCCAGTTGTTGCCTGTTACTGCCCAGCTCATCGGTCAGCCAGATGCCCATTGCTTCATGGTCCATGGAGAACTGAGCTTCGGGACGACCGGAAAAGTTGCGCTGGAAATGATAGTCCATAGTGGTGTGATATCAGAGAAACCAATAAAAGCGGGAAAGCTATTTTAGAAGGCTGCGCAGGTTTGCCAATAAGTAGTTCAATCAAAATTAATCAATAATCAGGTTTCATCGACCTGAATTCTCTGAAACTTTAAAAGCCTCCTATGCGCCAGGTCAACTGGCAAGCGGGTGTGAGTACTGAAGCGTTCTTTTGCAGTGATGCCTCAAAGCAGTGTGATGCACCAGAATTATTCCCTGAATGTCGTTCACTTACGTTTTTGGTCTTATTTTGGTGCATGGATTATCGATGGCCGGAAACCTGAGGGCATTTTGCCACCGGCAACAAGCTGCCGGTCCGGCAAATCCTGTTGTGACAGCGCTTTGCGTGTTTTGGCATATCCCCTGCATGTGGGGAGGAAGAATTTGGTTTATCAAAAGGGGAATTAGCCGAAATGAGCGGGAAACAAACCCTGGTAGTGGTCGGTAATGGCATGGTCGGTCACAGCTTTATGGAAAAGCTGGTGGCTGCTGGTGGATTAGAGCAATACCAGGTGGTTGTTTTTGGTGAAGAGCCCCGCCCTGCATACGACCGTGTTCATCTGTCCGAATTTTTCAGTGGTCGCAGTGCAGAAGATCTGTCCATGGTGCCTGACGGTTTTTATCAGAAACACGGCATTGACTTGATTCTGGATGAAGCAGTTATTGCCATTAACCGTGATACCCGGGAATTAACCACCAATAAAGAGAGACGTATTCATTACCACAAACTGGTGCTGGCTACCGGTTCTTATCCTTTTGTGCCGCCGGTACCGGGGCATGAGCGGGACAACTGTTTTGTCTATCGCACCATTGAAGATTTACAGGCCATTGCCAAAGCGGCCAACAGCAGCAAGGTTGGCACCGTGGTTGGTGGCGGGCTGTTGGGGCTGGAAGCCGCCAAAGCGTTAAAGGATCTTGGCCTTGAAACCCATGTGGTTGAGTTTGCGCCCCGCTTGATGGCGGTCCAGGTCGATGATGGCGGCGGTGCCATGCTGCGACAGAAAATTGAAGCGTTGGGTGTGCAAATCCATACCGGCAAGAATACACGGCTGATTACCGATGGTGAGGGGACTGTTCACCAAATGCAGTTTGCTGATGGTGAGGTTTTAAACACCGATATTGTACTGTTCTCGGCGGGTATTCGCCCTCGGGATGAACTGGCAAAACAGGTCGGGCTGGTGATGGGTGAACGAGGGGGGATCGTTATCAATAACGACTGTCTGACCTCGGATGAATCAATTTACGCCATCGGTGAGTGTGCGTTGTGGGATAACCGGATTTTTGGCCTGGTCGCTCCCGGTTACCAAATGGCCCAGGTGGCGGTTGATCATATAACCGGTAAAGGCAGCAGCCAGTTTGCCGGCGCAGATATGAGTACCAAGCTCAAATTGATGGGGGTGGATGTTGCCAGTATTGGTGATGCCCATGGCAATACGAAAGGCTCTCTCAGCTATCAGTTTATTGATGAGGAAAAACAGGTTTATAAAAAACTGGTGGTTTCCAAAACCAAAAAGCGGGTCTTGGGCGCGGTGCTGGTGGGTGATGCAGACGACTATGGCACGTTATTGCAAATGATGTTGAATGGCATTGTGCCACCGGCCAATCCGGCTGAGTTGATTTTACCTCAAAGCGATGGCAGTGCCAGTGCCGGATTGGGTGTTGCGGTACTGCCGGAGACTGCCCAGATCTGCTCCTGCTTTAATGTCAGTAAGGGGGATCTGGTCGATGCAGTGGCCGCAGGTTGCCAGGATATTGCTGCGCTCAAAGGGTCAACCAATGCCGGAACCGGCTGCGGTGGTTGTGCCCAGCTGGTAAAACAGGTGCTCGACCATGAACTGACGCAACTGGGAGTCGAAGTCAAAAAAGATATCTGTGAACACTTTCCCCATTCACGACAGGAGTTGTATCACCTGGTCAGGGTGGGTGAGTTGACAACGTTCTCTCAGGTGATCGAAAAGCATGGTCGCGGAATGGGCTGTGATATCTGCAAACCAACCATTGGTTCTATTCTGGCTTCCTGCTGGAACGATTACATTCTGAAGAGTGACCATGCCCCGCTGCAGGACACCAACGATTATTTCCTGGGGAATATCCAGAAAGACGGCACTTACTCCATTGTTCCACGGGTGCCCGGTGGTGAAATTACCCCTCAGAAGCTGATTGTTATTGGCGAGGTGGCCAGAGACTTTAACCTTTACACCAAAATCACCGGCGGGCAGAGAATTGACCTGTTTGGTGCCCGGGTGAATGAGTTGCCCGCTATCTGGCAGCGGTTGGTGGACGCCGGGTTTGAAACCGGACATGCCTATGGAAAATCCCTGAGAACGGTCAAATCCTGTGTCGGCAGTACCTGGTGTCGTTATGGTGTTCTGGACAGTACCAGTATGGCCATTGCCATTGAGCACCGTTATCGCGGGGTGCGTTCACCCCATAAAGTCAAAATGGCCGTTTCGGGATGCACCCGGGAATGCGCTGAAGCCCAGAGTAAGGATGTTGGCGTTATTGCCACCGAGAAAGGCTGGAATCTTTATGTCGGCGGTAATGGCGGTATGAAACCCAGGCATGCTGACTTGTTTGCCACCGAGCTCGATGATGAAACCCTGGTGAAATATATTGACCGTTTCATGATGTTTTATATTCGCACCGCTGACCGGCTCCAGAGAACCTCGGTCTGGCTGGATAATCTGGAAGGTGGTCTGGATTATCTCAAGTCGGTGATTATAGACGACAGCCTTGGCATTAATCAGGCGCTGGAAGATGAAATGACCCATCTGGTGGGCACCTATCAGTGTGAGTGGAAAACGACACTGGAGAGTCCTGAAAAACTCAAGCGTTTCAGCCATTTTATTAACAGTGACCAGCCGGACAGCAATGTTGTTTTTGTCGATGAAAGGCATCAGATACGACCAGCAACAAAGCAGGAAAAAATACGGCTGAAGGAGGTTATCTAATGAGCCAGTGGACGACGATCTGCCAGGATGAACAGCTTTCTGCAAACCTGGGCATCTGCGCCCTGGTGGGTGCTTATCAGGTGGCGGTATTCCGGGTAAAGGATCAGGTGTTTGCCCTGGATAACTTTGATCCATTCAGTGGTGTCAATGTGATCTCCCGGGGCATTGTGGGGGATCTACGAGGGCATCTTGTTGTGGCGTCGCCTATTTACAAACAGCACTTTGATTTAACCACCGGACAATGTCTGGAAGATGACACCGTCAGCCTCAATGTATTCCCGGTGCGAGTCCATGAAGGTGCCATACAGGTGCAGCCTGCACCGCTGGTAAGACCAGTTGCTGAGCAGGTTGCCTGATGAGCCATTATCAACAGCCGGATGGTCGGCAGAAGCTGGTGGTTATTGGCAATGGCATGGGCTCGGTCCGGTTTCTTGAACATCTCTTTAACGGTGGTCAGTGCCCTTTTCATGTGACCGTGCTCTCGGAAGAGGACTGCCCGGGGTATAACCGGATTCAGCTGTCCAAACTGTTGGCGGGCAGTGTCGATCTGGACGGGATTCAGCTGAAAAGTGCCGCCTGGTATCAGCAGCAGGGTATCGAGCTACTGATGGGCGAGAACTACAAAGCGATCCGGATTGATCGCTCATTAAAGCGGGTGGTCACCCACGGTGGTGATACGTTTGACTATGACCGTCTTGTTCTTGCCACTGGCTCTTTGCCCAATCAGATTCCGGTGCCCGGGGCGGACCTTCAGGGCGTTCTGGCCTTTCGCAGTCTGGCCGATGTCAACCTGATGCTGGAAGCAGGTCAGGGGCAGGCCGTGGTGATTGGCGGTGGTTTGCTGGGGCTGGAGTGTGGTAGTGGTCTGGCCAAACGGGGTATGTCAGTGACCATCGTCGATAATATGCCCATTCCCATGGCCCGACAGCTGGATCAACATGCCGGTGGGCTATTGCGCAAAGAACTTGAGGGCAGAGGCATTGCTTTTCGCAGCAGTGCTACGCTGCAATCCTACCAGGGCGTTGATGGTCGGGTTTGTGGTGTGCAGATTGATGGGGAATATCTGCCTGCATCGCTGGTGGTGGTGACTGCCGGTGTCCGGCCTAACATACAACTGATGCAGGAGGCAGGCCTGACATGCGACCGTGGGGTTCTGGTCAATGAGCGGCTACAGACGTCTGATCCGGATATCTTTACTGTGGGTGAATGTGCGCAGATGCAACTGACTGGCGGGCAGGAAGCGCAGTCATTGTTGTTTGGTCTGGTTGCTCCGGTGTATCGGCATGCGGAAATTGTTGCTGCATCGCTGCTGGGGGACCATGATCAAACGTTTACGCCAGTCCCCATTCCCACCAATTTGAAAGTTGATGGTATCAACCTGTTTTCCAGTGGTGAGTTCATTCCGTCTGACTCGGATCAAGTGATGACACTGGATGCTTCAGACGCTGGAATCTATCGCAAACTGGTACTTCAGAATAATCGCATCAAAGGTGTGCTCCTGTATGGTGATGTAACTGATGGCCTTTGGTACCAGGAGTTGATGGAGTCAGGCACTGATATCTCATCCATCCGGCAACAACTTATTTTCGGGCAGCGTTTTCTGGCTGCATGACGGTTCTGATTCAGGCAAACATCATGGCAGTAAATCAATTGGCAAAGGCTATCAATACAACATGTGCCTACTGTGGTGTGGGTTGCGGTATTTCCGCCAGGGTGGTTGATCCTGAGCTGCACCTGGTGGAGATTACCGGGCGGGAAGATCATCCAGCCAATTATGGTCGGCTCTGTTCCAAGGGCAGCGCTCTGGGGGAAACGGTATCACTGGACGGGCGTCTTCTTTACCCAAAAGTTCATGGTCGTCAGGTAGTCTGGTCTGAAGCCCTGGATCAAGTGGCCTCACGGCTACAGGAAACCATTGAACAGTATGGGCCGGACTCTGTGGCCATTTATGGGTCGGGTCAGCTGCTGACAGAAGACTACTATGTCGCCAATAAACTGATGAAAGGGTTTATCGGCAGTGCCAATATGGATACCAACTCACGGCTCTGCATGGCTTCCACCGTGGCTGGCCAGAAGCGTGCATTTGGTTCGGATACCGTACCGAATACTTATCAGGATCTGGAGCTGGCTAATCTGCTGGTGCTGGTGGGCTCCAATACGGCCTGGTGTCACCCGGTGTTATTTCAGCGTATCCGGGCGATGAAAGAGCAGCGGCCGGACATGAAAGTGGTGGTGATTGACCCGAGACGCACAGAAACCTGTGATCTTGCTGATCTGCATCTGGCGATAAAACCGGGGGCGGATGTATTGCTGTTTAATGGTCTGCTTGCCTGGCTTGCCGATCAGGGTGCTTTGGATCAGGACTATATTGATCAACACTGTCAGGGCTTCGATCAGGCGCTGGAAGTGGCCAGGGCCAGTGTTGGTGATATACAACAGCTGGCGGATGCCTGTGGTGTAGAGCAAAACGAACTTATCCAGTTTTATCACTGGTTTTGTACCACCGATAAAACCGTGACGGCCTGGTCGCAAGGGGTGAACCAGTCAGCAGCCGGGACGGATAAAGTGAATGCCATGATCAACTGTCATCTGGCTACCGGTCGTATCGGTCGTCCCGGCAGTGGTCCATTGTCACTCACCGGGCAGCCCAATGCCATGGGTGGCAGGGAAGTGGGTGGGCTGGCCAATCAGCTGGCTGCGCACATGGAGTTTACGCCTGATGATATCGCCAGGGTCGGGCGTTTCTGGCAGGCAGCCAATATGGCGCAGTCTCCGGGCAAGACGGCGGTTGACCTGTTCAAGTCAATGGATCGGGGTGAAATACGTTTTGTCTGGATCATGGGGACTAACCCGGTTGTCAGTTTGCCGGAGAGTAACCGGGTGATAAAGGCTCTGACAAAGTGTCCGACAGTGGTCGTTTCAGACTGCATTGAGCACACGGATACGGCTGCATTTGCCGATATTTTATTGCCAGCAGCGCCCTGGAGTGAAAAGGATGGCACGGTGACCAACTCTGAGCGGCGAATTTCCAGACAGCGTGCGTTATTTCCCACGGCCGGAGAAGCCAGGCCGGACTGGTGGATGATCAGTGAAGTGGCAGGCCGTCTGGGGTTTGCCGAGGCGTTTAACTATTCCGGCAGTGCTGATATTTTCCGTGAGCATGCGGCACTGTCAGGCTATGAAAATAACCGGGAAGGAAAAGTCCGGGATTTTACCATTGCTCCCCTGGCCGATATCACTGACTCAGAATATGACGCTTTGGAACCGTTTCAATGGCCATTATCAGCGGTTCAGGGTGATGGTTCCGGGGCGCTGTCTGACACACAGCCGGTAATATCAACAACAGCAAGCAAGGCACGATTTTTTAAGGATGGCGGCTTCTTCACCGGGAATGGCCGGGCCAATTTTATTGCCACTGATGTTCTGCGCCCTCTGAATGCTCCCGGAAAGTCTTATCCACTGTTGCTGAATACCGGGCGGGTGCGTGATCACTGGCACACAATGACCCGAACCGGGCTTTCAGCCCGGTTGAATCAACATACCGATGAGCCGTTTCTGGCCATACATCCGAAAGATGCTGAAAGTTACCAGTTGCGTGATCAGGCGTTGTGTCAGATTTCATCGGAATTTGGCAAAGCGGCGGTGCGAGTGCAGGTTTCTGAAGCTCAACGGCCTGGTGAAGTGTTTATGCCCATGCACTGGACACGCCAGCACAGTGAGACGGGCTTTTCCGGGGTGCTGGTGAATCCGGTGCTTGATCCTGTGTCCAAACAGCCGGACCTGAAGTATACGCCGGTGGCTGTTGAACCTTACCACACTGAGCGGTATGGCGTACTTATTACTCGGGAGAGAGTAGCTTTTGGCGACATGGATTATATGACTGAGGTCCGTATTGAAAATGGCTATCGCTATGAAATGGCGGGTAGCAACCTGGATCAGTTATCACTGTTCTCAAGGCTCAAGAGCTATCAAAAGGTTGAGTTTACCGACAATACCGCTGGTGAGCGTCGGGTGGCCTGGTTTAGTGATGCACAGCTTCAGGCTATTTGGGTATCAAGTCAGGCGATATCTTCCTGTGATCGGCAGTGGTTACAGTCCTGGTTTTGTCAGACGGCCTCAATTGAGGAAGCCTGGTGGGTTCTGTCCGGCCAGCCTCCCCGGGGAGAAGACGCCGGCAGGCAGGTTTGTGCCTGCTTTGGGGTTGGTGAGAAGACCATCTGCCGGGCCATTGCTGAACATGGGTTGACCGACCCTGTGCAAGTGGGCAGTCATTTGCAGGCGGGAACCAACTGTGGGTCCTGTATTCCTGAAATCAGAGGATTAATCAAGAGAGGTTGACATTAGCCTTTGAATTCCGGACATAGGTACAACAACAAAACAAGTAACAGGGCAAGGAACTAAAAGAACTTTGGTTAGTCTCATAGCAATAGGGATAATCCGCAATAGGATTGCGCTATTGAGAGGACTCAAGAGGTTTATAATTATGAGTAACCCTTTAAATAACTCAGCATCACTATACATTGGGAGTGCATCGCCACGTCCACCGGGACCGGGCCGACCTGATGGCGCGGCAAGAGGAGCAGACCCCGGATTCCCCGATAGAGCCCAAGATGGTATTCCCCGAAATTTTCGCGGCAGAGGTATTACCATCGCCGAGCAACACCCATCATCGGTACATCAAGGGGAATTGAAAATCATTAATGAGGGACGTAGTTACATTGGTACTCATTTACCAACCGGCCCTATGGCGTTTATTCCACCAGATCGCGTAATCCGTGAAATTAACAACCCTGCTTGGCTGACCAATTCTCCCAGTGCCGTTTATACACCAGAATCTGGAGGAATAATTGGACCTTCCCGTAACCCTGACGCCCCCGGCTTCAGTTCTGAGATTCAGGTGCCGGATCACTGGGTGAATCCGGGGAATACGCAACCGTTTGCGCCTCCTTCCGATGGCCCCAAATTACCAAAACCCAGAACTCTCTAGAAAAGTTACAAGCCCGACCATGCTCAATTCTAAGAGCTGTCGGTGTTTCCCGGCAATAATTAACACCTATTGCATTTTCTAAGTATCTGTTGGTTTATGACTTGTCAGACAGTGATAGAATAAATGGTACGGGCTAGAAACAAATAAAAATACGGATATTCTTGTGCCTGAATGGGCATGGAAAAACTATAAAAATGAAAATTTACTCGGAAACAATCCAGGATATAAAAGTACTTGTCGAACAGAATGAAATCAGAGACAAGCAGGATATTGCACAATATTTGGACCGCTGTTCAGAGCTTGATCCTGTGGCAGAGGGTGTTTATGCCACGGTTTATAACCTGCCCGATGAACCGGATAAGGTGGTCAAGGTGTGCCCTGACAAAAAAGATGGCTATTACCTTTTTGCCCGATGGTGCATGACACCGGAAAACCAGAGCAACCCACACCTGCCTGTTATTCATCGTGAAGATGTCATTACCTTACCCTGCGGGATGGTGGTTCGGGTTTACGTGGTGGAGCGACTGTCAGACTTTATGGATGATGGGTCGCGGGCAACTGAACCCCGGCACTTTCATGACTATGACTTTGGCCTTTTATGGGGTTCCTGTAAGGCGGTCATGCAGTCTTTTGGTGTGGATAACAGTGAGTTTCCTGAGGAAATCAAAACACTGGAAGTGTTTGTTGAGAAGATAAAAGTATCCAGTTCTGATTTGGTGCAACGAGCAGGCAACAATATCTCCGATGTGGTTGATGACGGTATCATTGAATCCCATGAAGACTTTCTGCAAACACTCTTTGATATATTGACCCAACTGTCAACGGTGGGCTCAATGGACCTTCATGGCGGTAACTTTATGCTTCGTGGTGATACGGTTGTGATTACTGACCCAATTGCCCACAGGTATTAAGTGCTGTTCTGAAAACTGAAGCTGAACTGAAGACGATAATATTGACATATTGAGCTGATAGCGTGTTCTGCTTTAGCCCTGATACTCTCAAACTCCTCTTTATTTGGCAAAGTATCGTTATGGATGGTTATCTCTACATTGACCCATAACCATCTGCCGAGCCAGATCATGCTGATATTGATTTGCTGGCCGTCCCATTGTTCTGCTATGACTTTTTTTGTCGATTCTAACAGCTCTGGTGTTACCACATCTTTTAACAGCAATTGTTTAAAGTTTTTGTGCAGTGTCTTGAGGGGGAGCCCGACCAGAAACAGCAGTAGCCCTATGGTGAGTATGGAGTCAATAAAAGGGGTAATCGGGTGACTATTTCCTAACCGGTAAGCTATGGCAAACGCTGCCGTGGCCGCTGCGCTGACGGCAGAGTCAACCAGCCACTCCTGGCATTCAAAATAGATCAGCGGGGAGGGTTTAGAGCGATGAAGCAGAAAAAAAAGTGTGGCTGTAGCTCCCCCGATGATCGTTGAAAAAATCTCGTAAGCCAGGGCAAGGTCAAACTCCGGTATATACCCACCGGTGATGAGTTTGCAGATAGAAAAAGACAGTAAGGCAAGGCAAAGTCCCAGTAAAATAATGCCTTCAAAAAAAAGCATTAATGGCTCAAGGGTCGGGTAACCATAAGGGCTTTCAGGGGATGGCGGCAGCTTGACGATCTGGGATATCCTGACGTTTGCCATCATCGTCAAGGTGCAAAGCAGGGAATAACAACCGTCCAGCAGTACAGCGTTTGAGCGGCTGTAGAAGGCTACGAGAATACCTGTCACTCCAAAAAAAAGCTCCAGCACAACAGAATAGCGCAGGATGTTGAGCTCATTTAGCTGTAGCCAGTGATACATATTGTGCTCATCATAGGTCTTTCAGGAGCGTTAGAACCTGCTCTTTACCATCTTTGTCGATGACTAAGCTATGAGACATTGCACTGTCTCGAATGAAGGCATTCATTCCCGGATTTTTAATTGGGTAATTACCAGGGTTCGCTTAAAGGTCATCATGGCAAATCAGGTATGATTTATAGCAAATCACAGAGCCACGTGTGCTTTATTCTGTGCTGAAAAAGCAGGGAGTCATATTATCCCTTCAGGTGTCTCAGCTTCAGGGATTAAGGGATAACTCTCCACGTTGGGTAGCTGGTAGTGCCACCACACGGTTGCCAGGGGCTTAAAACCGGCAATATTCATCACGCCTGCCAGCATAAGTCGGTTGCGCTGTGCTTCTTCTGAAACCAGAGCGTTGCCATGATGGGCCAGCGGACGAAAGTCATCAAATTGGCTGCCCATGTCAAGCTCTCTGCCAAAACGGTCGGTGATGGTGAGATCTACCGCAACGCCTCTGCAATGTGGGCAGGGATCGGATTCCGGGTTGCCAACATAGTCAGGGTTCGGCATGTGGTGAAACAGGATGTGCTGTGCCGACAATGGACGAAAGGCATCCCAGATTTTGAGCCGGAGATTCAGTGGTCTGAGCAGCTCGGTCGCTTTCAGCAGGCAAGTCAGTGCGTCAATATGCAGAAAGCATTGGCTGCTTTGGTAAATGGGCTTGCCGGTAAAGTTGTTGCTACTGGCATAGGTAATATCAAGTGTAACGGGGTGGTGCTTTTCGCTAAGTAGAACCAGATTGCCATTACTATTTATTGTCGTCACTGGAGTCTCCATACCAGGGCAAATAGCAAGCATAGTCACTATTTCACAGGTTTCCTGTATTTTTAGCGGGATATGGGGATCTGTTCATGCTGAGTCTGTTGAAGGGCGAGAACTTCTGCCCCACATCATTTTGCCACTACCTGAAAACCAAACATCTGAACTATCAGTAAACAAATCGGTCTTGTATGCAAAACCCTTTATTCAGGTCAGCATGTTTATGGAAAGTCTTCATCAGTCAATTCCCAGGTGTACGCCACTGACTCGTTGCGAGCAGAACTTTGATTTGCAATTGGGGCCACAGTGCAAGGTTTATGCCCTGGCCGTTGTGCATCATGTTTTATGTGCCTGCGGCCAGCTACTGCCCTACAAAAATGGTGATGCGAGTGCATTAAGCGCGCGTAAAATTGCCAAGTCCTGCGGTTCAGCCGTTGGTGAGATTACCTCGCCCGAGCTGTTCCAGAAAGTGGCCTGCGGGATGGGAATGGCCACCAGTTTACATGAATATAAAGACCCGGTTGAGATGGTGTCGCTGCTCGACCATGCCTTTCGAGCGGGACGTCATGTCATCGTTTTTGTCCAGATGGACCAGGATACCATCAGTCACCCGGCCTCATCCGACTGCCACAGTCAGTGGCTTGAGCACGCCATTGTGGTTGTCGGTTGGGGTTCAGACACTCTGACAACGCTTAAAGCCGAGGTTGATGTCAGTAAAGTGGAGTACAAAACCCTCAGCGTGACCTGTTTTAACCGATCCGGTGGTATAGAAGACATCAGCCTGTCCGAGATCTACAACAGCTCCTGTCAGGTGGCGGAACAGAGAAAGTGTGAGCGTTTCTACAAACATTTGACTCTCAAGCACCATTTACCAGATCGTACTATCAAGGACTCCTGGCTTGGCATCTGCAATTCATTTCGCAAAGGTAGGGGTTCTTGCTACTGGCACGATTTTGATTCCAGTTACCATCTTTACCTCAAGCTTCATCGCGAAAAGTATCCGGATTTGTACATATCCTACGACTCGGATGCCTTATTCGACAGGGCTGCATCGGGGCTTATTCCTGAAATTGTTACCCGCGAATCATTTTCGGACAACGGCAGTTTCCGAAAGAAACTGGTCGTTGTCTCCTTGAAGACGACAGATGATACCCATCGTGCGTTCTGACTCCCGTGATGGGCATCTGATAACTTTGATGCTTGGTCGGGCTTGTGGCGCGTGTTATTAAACTTGTATCGATTATCAGCTGCGCTGGTCGAAAAAACTGAAGATATACAAGACCAGCAGGTGGCTTTATGGACGGAGTATCCGGGAATGGGAGCGATCGGCCTGTGGATGGTCAGGATCAGAAACTACCAGGACAGTCAGTTGTGAGCGTGGTGGATAATGCTGAAAAGGCGTTACCTGAGTCTGAGCTCCATCATCATGAAACGGGTTTACGGGCACGAAGCGTATCCGGAACGGATCTCTCTGTGGGCTGGTCTAGCGCAGATGAAGACGCCTCCAGCGGGGACGAGGACAGTGCTGACAGTGTCAACGGTGATGAAGGTTTTGCTGATGTTGAGATTCCCGGCCTCAACAGTAGTCTGGATTCTTTTTCCCGGGCAGATGAAGACGACGATAACGATATCATCTTCAGAGATGACAACTCATCCGGGATTGGAAGTGCGCCAACGACTCCCGGCGAGAAACCAGAAGACCCCTGGTCGGTGCCTGCCAGCGCTGAAGAAAAGTTACCCAGGCCGGTCTCCCTGGGGGAAAATCCAGATAAGTCCAACGCTACTGCCAGTGAAATCAGCTGTAATAGTAATGCTGAACCTTCAGCCTGCGAGACGCTTGTGGTCAGATACTCACCCCGTGCCCTGGCAAAGAAGCCATGGATAATCCGAAGCCGCAGTATTGATGCCAGTGATGAAGAGGCTAAGGCGGTTTATGAGGCCGATCATCATGAGGCTCTGTTGCTCAGGTCGCTGAGCAGTGATTTTATTATCGGTTTTATTGGCTTTAACGGAATCATTGATACGAAGGACTACACCACGGAGCTGGTGCTCCAGGATGGCGGACTCAATATGGCCCGGGCGATCACTCAGGTGCTGCCGGATGAACGCGTCCCGACCATCGTTTCCTGGCTGTATGATCTGGCTCGTGGTCTGACGGTGCTGAAGCAGAACCGCATTTTGCACCGGGATATCAAACCGGACAATCTGCTGGTTGATATGATTGCGAACCGTCTGCGGATCGCCGATTTTGGTAATGCCCACCGGGTGGTTGAGGACCGCTTTCCCTGCGATGCCTCCGGTTCTGCCCGATATTCTGCGCCAGAAGTGAGAGAGTGCAAGCGACAGAATTACAGTGCTGATATTTACTCCGCTGGCATCTCATTTGTTGAGATTATGATGGATGCAGACTTGTTAACCATGCATACCTGGCAGGAATTTTGCCGAGAGAAGTTACCGGTAACACTTGCTGAACCTCATTGTCAGCATCGGTCAGCTCCCGAGCTGACGGCATTGGTCAACGGGATGATTGAAAAAAAAGCCAATCGGCGACCCTGGGCGGAAATGATTGTGCACACACTGCAGGGGCATGGTTTGCAACCATAAGTCGTTAACCAAATGAAATCGTATTTTCTGGCTAAGTGAGGAAGCGGTTACGTCAGTGTCGATGGTTTCTGCTCCGGTTTAATAATGGGGTAGCTTGCAGCCTCCGGCAGTTGATAGTGCCACCATTCAGTATCTAAAGGGTCAAAGCCAGCAAGATTCATGACGCCTGCCAGAAGCAGACGGTTGCGCTGGGCCTCAGCAGAAATCTGTTTATTGCCATGGTGTGCCAGGGGGCGAAAGTCATCAAATGGGGTTCCCATCTCAAGCTCATGACCAAAATGGTCAATAATAGTGAGGTCAATTGCTATCCCACGGCAGTGGCTGCACAGGCCGCTCTCCGGGTCGGAAACGTAATCAGGATCAGGAAAAAGCAGGAATAATTCTGCCTGAGCCGTTATTGGCCTGAAAGCATCCCATACTTTCAATTTCAAATTCAGTGGACGTAACAGCTCTGAAGCTCGTTTGATTCCCTGCGCGGCCAGTGGGTGAAGATAGCAGTCGTGGCTTTTATAAATCGGATGTCCGGTAAAATTCTTGCTGGTCGCATACGCCATTTCGATATCAATGCCAAACTGTTCTGCGGTAATGAGTTTCAGTTCTGTGGGCGCTTTCATGAAGACGATCTCACGTTTAATAACAGGAGAATTGGCTGTGACCAGATAGAAAAAATATGTTGAACTCAGTGTTTCAAGTGCTGGCTTTAAACCGCAGGAGTTATTATTTATCTGAGTTTAGACGATGGGCAGAAAGGGAGTACTAAGCCCGGTATCGCTTTTGCGAGAGATACCGGGATAGAAAAGCAGCTGAGGATTAAATGCGATCAGTTACAGCTATGTAGTCACGTTTTGTCTCACCGGTGTATAGCTGACGAGGACGCCCAATACGGTAATCACCGCTGATCATCTCATGCCAGTGGGCAATCCAGCCCGGAGTTCGACCGGTAGCAAAGATTACAGTGAACATTTCGGTTGGAATACCCAGTGCCTTGAGAATAATCCCGGAGTAGAAGTCCACATTGGGGTAGAGCTTCTTCTTGATAAAGTACTCATCCTCCAGGGCGATTTTCTCCAGACGCTTGGCAATCCGGAACAGAGGGTCATCTTCAAGGCCCAGTTCCGTCAGCACTTCATCGCAGGTTTGCTTCATGACTTTGGCGCGAGGGTCAAAGTTCTTGTAAACACGGTGGCCAAAGCCCATCAGGCGGAATGGGTCGTCTTTGTCTTTTGCTTTGGCAATGTACTCATCGATATTGGCTTCATCCCCAATCTCGTTCAGCATCACCAGCACCGCTTCATTGGCACCGCCATGAGCAGGGCCCCAGAGGGCAGCGATACCGGCGGCGATACAGGCAAATGGGTTGGCTCCGGAAGAGCCTGCAAGACGAACGGTGGAGGTGGAGGCATTCTGCTCATGGTCCGCATGGAGCAGGAAAATGCGATCCATTGCCTTGGCCAGAACAGGCTTGACTTCATACTCTTCACAGGGTGTGGCAAACATCATGTGGAGGAAGTTGCCACCGTAGCTCAGGTCATTGCGTGGGTAAACAAACGGCTGGCCAATGGAGTATTTGTAGGCCATGGCAGCAAGCGTAGGCATTTTGGAAATCAGGCGATAGGCACAGATTTCGCGATGCACTTCATTGGTGATGTCCAGTGAGTCGTGATAGAACGCCGACAGGGCTCCGACAACACCACACATAACCGCCATTGGGTGAGCATCACGACGGAATCCGGAAAACAGATCGCTCATCTGTTCATGGAGCATGGTGTGACGCATGATGGTGTTTTCGAACTTTTCTTTTTCCTGGCGATTGGGGAGGTCTCCATAAAGCAGCAGGTAACAGGTTTCCAGATAATCAGACTGCTCGGCCAGCTGTTCTATTGGATAGCCACGATGCAGGAGGATACCTTTGTCGCCATCGATGTAAGTAATTTTCGACTCACAGGATGCAGTGGAAACGAAGCCCGGATCGTAGGTGAACAGACCGTTGGAAGTCAGCCCCCTGACATCAACAACATCAGGCCCGAGAGAGCCTGAATAAATGGGTAACTCCAGTGTCTGGTCCGTGCCGTCAATGGAGAGTAGAGCTTTCTTGTCAGCCATTTATGGCCTCCTGTCATGCCGTTTGGTCTCGTTATAGTTACTTTAGATGGATACTTTTTACAAAATGAAGCCGGAAAAAATCACAAATAAAGCCGGGAGACTGTTTAAAAAATATTCAAATTAGTTGTAAGTAGCTCCCTTTTACGGTTTGACCACTATAGAGACATAAATTTTTTTGTCAAACGAACTGATTATGAATGTAATCCGTAACAAATCTATGAAAAACGGCTTGGTCTTTTAGGGGTAATTGCCTAACAAGGTGAGCAATTGTAATTACCTGTTAGAGTGTATATACTCCGATCCCGAAGCCGTTAGGGTTGGTTCTTCGGTCCACCGGCTTTAAATTGAGGGGAAATCGTATATTTCGCATTTAGCGTTTCTCCACTTGCTTGTCGTAGGGTCCAGAGAACCTGGATGTTCTTGCTGATTCTGCTGTGTACGCTACCGAGCGTTGGGGCAAAAGAGTGAATAGCAAAAGACCTGTCAATCTCGATATAACAACAATCAAATTACCCCTGCCTGCATACACTTCGATATTGCACCGCATATCGGGTGTTATCCTGTTTATTGGTTTGGGTTTTATTCTTTATGGACTGGAATTGTCGCTTGCTTCCGAGGAGTCATTTAACGCCCTCAAGGCCTTGCTGTCAGCTCCCCTGGCAAAATTCATAATCTGGGGCATTCTGTCTGCCCTGATTTATCATTTGATTGCTGGAGTGAAACATCTGTTGATGGATATGGATGTGGGTGATGGCAAGGAGTCTGGAAGTCTCGGATCTATTGTGACTCTGGTTCTTTCAACAGTGCTGATTATCCTTGCGGGGGTTTGGGTATGGTAACCAATATTACCAATTTGTCCCGCAGTGGGCTTTATGACTGGATGCTGCAAAGGCTGACGGCAGTGGTTCTTGGTGTCTATTCAGTGTTTCTACTGGGCTACCTGGTTATCAATCCGGATCTGCAGTATGACCAGTGGGGTGAGCTCTTTGATGAAACCTGGATGCGGATTTTTACCCTGCTGGCGTTGATCTCTATCCTGGCTCATGCCTGGATCGGTATGTGGACGATCACCACTGACTATTTTAATGATCGCGCTTTTGGCAGTAAGTCTGTCCTTATCCGTTTTCCTTTGCAGGTTGTGTGCTTTATTGCTCTGTTCAGTTATGTGATCTGGGGCGTGCAAATTCTTTGGGGGCTTTAACCGATGTCAGCACTTCGTACCCTGACCTATGATGCCATCGTTATAGGTGGTGGGGGAGCAGGCATGCGTGCCGCGCTCCAGCTTACCCAGGCCGGAATTAAAACGGCCTGCGTCAGTAAAGTATTTCCTACCCGTTCTCACACGGTATCTGCCCAGGGCGGTATCACCTGTGCTATTGCCAGTGCCGATCCTAAAGATGACTGGCGCTGGCATATGTTCGATACCGTGAAAGGCTCCGACTATATTGGTGACCAGGACGCCATTGAGTATATGTGTTCGGTGGGTCCGCAGGCGGTTTTCGAACTGGAGCATATGGGCTTGCCATTCTCCCGGACTGAAGAGGGACGAATTTACCAGCGTCCGTTCGGAGGTCAGTCCAAAGATTTTGGTAAGGGTGGTCAGGCCGCCAGAACCTGTGCAGCGGCAGACCGTACTGGTCACGCACTGTTGCACACCTTGTATCAGGCTAACCTGAAGGGCGGCACAACCTTCCTTAATGAGTGGTATGCCGTTGATCTGGTGAAGAATCAGAAAGGTCAGGTTGCCGGTGTTATCGCCATTGATATTGAAAGTGGCGAAACCGTTTATATCAAAGCAAAAGCCACAGTCATGGCCACCGGTGGTGCAGGTCGTATTTACGCTTCCACTACCAATGCCCTGATCAATACCGGTGACGGTATCGGTATGGCTTTGCGTGCCGGATATCCGATGCAGGATATGGAGATGTGGCAGTTCCATCCTACAGGCATTCATGGTGCAGGCGTACTGGTGACAGAGGGTTGCCGTGGCGAAGGTGGTTACCTGATTAACAGTGAGGGCGAACGCTTTATGGAGCGTTATGCGCCAAACGCCAAAGACCTTGCTGGCCGGGATGTCGTTGCCCGTTCTATGGTGATCGAGATTCTTGAAGGGCGTGGTTGTGGTCCCAATAAGGATCACGTTCTGCTGAAGCTGGATCATCTCGGTGAAGAGACTCTGAACCTGCGTCTGCCCGGTATCTGTGAACTGTCTAAAACCTTTGCACATGCCGATCCTGTGAAAGTGCCGGTACCTGTGGTGCCCACCTGCCATTATATGATGGGTGGGATTCCCACCAACGTTGGCGGTCAGGCTCTGCGTCAGGATGGGGCCGGTAATGATGAAGTGATTGAAGGCCTTTATGCCTGTGGTGAGGCGGCCTGTGTTTCTGTTCATGGTGCCAACCGTCTGGGTGGTAACTCTCTGCTGGATCTGGTGGTCTTTGGTCGCGCTGCTGGCCTGCAGATTGAGAAAAACCTGAAAGATGGCTTTGACTCTGTGGACGCCTCAGACAGTGATGTGGAAGCAGCCTTGTCACGACTCGATCGTCTGAACAAATCAAGCAGTGGTGAAAGCGTTGCCAAAGTGCGTGCTGACTTGCAGAACACCATGCAGCTCTATTTTGGTGTGTTCCGTGAAGGTGAGAGCATGCAGAAAGGTCTCAAGCTGCTGGATGAGCTGGGTGAGCGGCTGGCCAATCTGCATCTGGAGGACAAGAGTCAGGCATTCAACACCGCCAGGGTTGAAGCACTTGAGTTGGAAAACCTGTATCAGGTGGCTTATGCAACAGCTGTTTCCGCCGAGGTCAGAACAGAGTCCCGTGGTGCTCATGCCCGTAATGATTACCAGGAGCGGGATGATGAAAACTGGCTGGCGCACTCGCTTTACTCACCGATTGATCAATCAGTAAGTAAGCGTGCTGTTAACTTTGCTCCGGCAACCATGGAGGCATTTCCTCCCAAGGCAAGAAGCTACTGAGGGAGAGAGGCTTATGAAGGTAAGTATCTATCGCTATAACCCGGAAGCCGACAAAAAGCCCTACATGATGGACTTTGATGTCGATATCCCGGAAGGCCGGGACCTGATGGTTCTGGACGTTCTGAATCTGATTAAAGAGCAGGATCCAACGCTGGTTTACCGACGTTCCTGTCGAGAGGGTGTTTGTGGCTCCGATGGCTTGAGTATTGGCGGTACCAATGGTCTGGCCTGCATTACCCCTTTGTCAGAAGCTGTCAGGGGAAATAAACTGGTTATTCGTCCGCTGCCCGGGTTGCCAGTAATCAGGGACCTGGTGGTTGATATGAGTCTGTTCTACAAACAGTACGAAAAGATCAAGCCATACCTGATTAACGATACGCCAGCGCCAGCCATTGAACGGCTCCAGTCCCCTGAAGACAGGGAGAAACTGGATGGGCTTTATGAGTGTATTCTTTGCGCCTGCTGCTCAACAGCCTGTCCTTCCTTCTGGTGGAACCCTGATAAATTTGTTGGTCCTTCCGGCCTGTTGCAAGCTTATCGTTTCCTTGCCGATAGCAGGGATACAGCGACAGAGGAGCGTCTGGCAGATCTTGATGACCCATTCAGTGTTTTCCGTTGCCGGGGTATCATGAACTGCGTCAATGTCTGCCCCAAAGGCTTGAACCCGACACGGGCTATTGGTCATATCAGGCAGATGTTGTTTAAGAGTGCAACATAGTTGCGGGTCATTCCAGCCTGTCTTTGCTGGTTGGTGGTAAAAAGGTAACCCTGTAAATTCTTTTTCCGGGGTACTCAAGAACCATAAAGCTGAAAAGTCAGCTATGCTCTGTCAGGAGAGTGCAGGCGACCTCTGACAATACAAAGCCTGTAATTGAATATATTTTTAAACTAAATAAATTGTGCTGCTGCCATCCGGAATTATGGGGCCGCAATAGCTTGAACCAGCAGGGGCGGTCGGAAAACATCCGACCCTATCTGAGGGGGATCGTTCACTGACTGGCTATCGACATCATCAGTGACCTCTGTTTTTCAGCCAGTCAGGCTTGTCAAAGCAGATTTCCCGGGATAAGCCCCAGACTCACGGGGTAATGATCATGCAAGAAGGTGTAATGCAGCGGATGTGGAGTTCTTCCCACATTGCAGGGGGAAATGCTGCATACGTCGAGGATATGTACGAACGCTATCTGCGCGATCCCAACAGCGTAGAAGTACAGTGGCGTGACTATTTTGAAAAGTTGCCCCCGGTAAGTGGTGGTGGAGCGGATGTTCCACATTCTACCATCCAGGAAAATTTCATCCTTATGGCGCGTCAGCGTCAGACTACCCGCCCGATTCAGACATCATCGGTTTCCAGTGATCACGAACGCAAGCAGGTTCAGGTTTTGCGTTTGATCAGCGCTTTTCGGATTCGCGGTCATCAGCAGGCTGTTATTGATCCTCTCGGTGTGATGAAACGGGAAGAGTTTCCTGATCTATCCCTGGCATACCACGGTCTCAGCGAAGCGGATCTGGATACCGAGTTTCATACTTCAACGTTGTTTATTGGCAAGGAACACGCTTCTCTCCGGGAAATATACGATGCCTTAAAAGCCACCTATTGCCAGTCAATTGGTGTTGAATATATGCACATTCCCCAGACAGAAGAACGCCGCTGGTTTCAGAGTCGTATGGAAAGTGTTCGCAGCCGCCCGGAAGTAGGAGTAGAAGCCAAGCTGCACTTGCTGGAACGATTGACTGCAGCGGAAGGTCTGGAAAAATACCTGGGGACCAAGTTTCCCGGAACCAAACGGTTTGGCCTGGAAGGTGGTGAGTCTCTGATCCCCATGCTGGATGAGATTATTCAGCGCTCCGGCTCCTATGGTTCGAAGGAGCTGGTGATCGGCATGGCTCACCGTGGCCGCTTGAACGTACTGGTCAATATTCTGGGTAAGAAGCCCGGAGATCTGTTTGACGAATTTGAAGGCAAGAAGCTGGTTGAACGCGGCTCTGGTGATGTGAAATACCATCAGGGCTTCTCTTCCAATGTGATGACGCCGGGTGGTGAGGTGCATCTTGCCCTGATGTTTAACCCATCGCATCTGGAAATTGTTACCCCGGTGGTTGAGGGTTCAGTCAGAGCCCGTCAGGACCGTCGAAAAGATTCAGTGGGCAACAAAGTAGTGCCAATTGCCATTCACGGTGATGCCGCTTTTGCGGGGCAGGGGGTTGTGATGGAAACCCTGCAAATGTCCCAGACCCGTGCCTATAAAACCGGTGGCACCATCCATATCATCATTAACAACCAGGTTGGCTTTACCACCAGTTTCCGTGAAGATGCCCGTTCCACAGAATACTGTACCGATGTTGCCAAGATTGTCGGGGCACCGATCCTTCATGTTAACGGTGATGACCCTGAGGCGGTTCAGTTTGCTACCAAACTGGCCCTTGATTACCGCATGGAGTTCCATAAAGACATTGTTGTAGACCTGGTCTGTTACCGTCGTCGCGGGCACAATGAGGCGGATGAGCCGTCCGCCACTCAGCCGATGATGTACAGCAAGATTAAATCCCACACGACCACCAGGGATCTTTATGCCAAGGTTCTGCTGGGTGAAGGTGTGATCAGTGAGGCGGCTGATAAAGAGCTGGTAGAGAGTTTCCGTAATGCCCTCGACAACGGTGAGCATGTGGTCAAGGCCCTGGTAAAAGAGCCTAATAAAGAGCTCTTTGTGGATTGGGCACCCTATCTTGGTCACGAATGGACTGCCCGCCATGATACCCGTGTCGCCGTGGGAACACTGCAATCATTAGGCCAGAAGCTGTGTGAAATTCCCGAAGGTTTTGTGTTGCAGCGTCAGGTCAGCAAGATCGTTGAGGATCGTCGTAAAATGGCGGCAGGAGCCCTGCCGATTAACTGGGGGTGTGCTGAACTGCTGGCCTATGCGTCACTGCTGATGGAAGGCAGTGAAGTTCGAATTACCGGGCAGGACGTTGGTCGGGGAACATTTTCTCACCGCCATGCGGTATTCCATAACCAGAAAGATGGCTCGACGTTGGTGAACCTGACCAAACTTTCCCCGGAGCAGCCACGATTCCAGATCTGGGACTCATTCCTGTCCGAGGAAGCGGTTCTGGCTTTTGAGTACGGCTACGCAGCAACAACGCCCAATGCACTGGTTATCTGGGAAGCTCAGTTTGGTGATTTTGCCAACGGTGCCCAGGTGGTTATTGACCAGTTTATTTCCAGTGGCGAGCACAAGTGGGGGCGCCTGTCAGGCCTCACCATGCTGCTCCCTCATGGTTATGAAGGTCAGGGGCCGGAGCACTCATCGGCCAGACTTGAGCGATTCCTGCAGCTGTGTGCGGAACACAACATTCAGGTCTGCGTTCCGACAACGCCAGCACAGGTGTTCCATATGTTGAGACGGCAGATGCTGCGTCCGCTGCGTAAACCGTTGGTGGCATTTACCCCCAAGAGTCTGCTCCGTCACAAACAGGCCACCTCCTCTCTGGAAGAGCTGGCAGAGGGCAGTTTCCAGACGATTATCCCCGAGGTTGACGGTCATGAGCCATCAGTGATCACCCGGATGATTATGTGCTCAGGCAAGGTCTACTATGATCTGCTGGAAAAGAAGAGAACGGAAGGGCTGACTGATACGGTGATTATCCGCATTGAACAGCTTTACCCATTCCCTCAGGATGATCTGGATGAACTCATTGTCAGTTATCCAAACCTGAAAGATGTGGTCTGGTGTCAGGAAGAGCCAATGAACCAGGGGGCGTGGTACTGTAGTCAGCATCACATGCGTCGCTCAGTTGCCGTTCATCCGAATAAAACAATGAGTCTCAAGTACGCAGGGCGCGAAGCATCAGCCGCTCCGGCATGTGGCTATATGTCAATACATGCCCAGGAACAGCAGCAATTGGTAAATGATGCTTTCAGCATTTGAATAATGATAATTTACTGCTCATGCTGAGCAGTAATATTGGTTAAACGGCCAGCAGGTACTATTTATCGATCTGGCCAGAGCGTTTAACACAGTTTCTGTGAATAACGCTTAAAGGGGCGAAGACGCAAAGGATCAATAATGGCCACAGAAATTAAAGCACCTACCTTTCCTGAATCCGTTGCTGATGGCACCGTTGCAACCTGGCACAAGCAGCCCGGTGAACAATGCCATCGGGATGAACTGCTGGTTGATATTGAAACCGATAAAGTGGTTCTTGAAGTTGTTGCACCGGCAGATGGTGTTTTGAGTGAAATTATCAAGCCTGAAGGTGAAGTTGTTCTCAGCAGTGAAGTGGTTGGAATTTTCCAGGAGGGGGCTTCTGCTGGCACCGCCCCGGCTGCCGCTGAAGCTTCAGCTACTCCTGCAGCTTCACCGGAAGCCATTAAGGAAGAGCCCATTCTCAATCCTGCAGCACGCCGGATGGCTGATGAGAAAGGCCTTGATCCAGCAGCTATTCCCGGTACCGGTAAAGGTGGCCGTGTAACCAAGGAAGATGTGGTTCGTCATGTTGAAGCTGGTGCTCAGGTGTCACCAGCCCCGACAGTTGATGCCACTCCGGCAGTGTCCACGGCTGCTGCACCAGCACCTCAGGTCGAGGCAACCGCACCGGTGTTTGCCGGTGAGCGTGTAGAGAAACGGGTACCCATGACCCGCCTGCGAGCCAAGGTTGCCGAGCGTCTGGTTCAGGCCCAGCAGAATGCGGCCATGTTGACTACTTTCAACGAGATCAACATGAAACCGGTTATGGAGCTTCGTGCCCAGTACAAAGATACCTTTGAGAAGCGTCATGGCGTACGACTTGGTTTTATGTCTTTCTTTGTCAAGGCCTGTGTTGAAGCGCTCCGCCGTCATCCAGTGGTCAACGCCTCTATTGATGGCAATGATATTGTCTACCATGGCTACCAGGATATTGGTGTTGCCGTTTCCAGTGATCGCGGGCTGGTAGTACCAGTGCTTCGTAACACCGAAGATATGAGCCTTGCTGATATTGAGGCAAAAATCCGTGAGTTCGGTAAAAAGGCAATGGATGGCAAGCTCGGCATCGATGAAATGACCGGTGGAACGTTCACCATTTCCAATGGCGGTGTATTCGGTTCACTGTTGTCAACGCCCATCCTGAATCCACCACAGTCGGCCATCCTGGGAATGCATAAAATTCAGGAACGTCCCATGGCGGTTAACGGCAAGGTTGAAATTTTACCCATGATGTACCTTGCCCTGTCCTATGACCACCGTCTGCTGGATGGCAAGGACGCAGTTACCTTTCTTGTGACCATCAAGGAACTGCTGGAAGATCCGGCCAGAATGCTTCTGGACGTTTGATTCCGGATTGTACCGGGCAGCCTTATTTTTTCTATTAAGCGGTGCTGCCCATTATTGACTTGACCCGTATACCTTGTTTTATAAACCGTTTTGGAAATAACTTATGGCAAATCAGTTCGACGTGGTAGTTATTGGCGCAGGCCCTGCCGGTTACGTCTGTGCTATTCGTGCAGCCCAGCTGGGGCTGAAAACTGCCTGTATCGAGAAGTGGTCCGATGACAAGGGTAAGGCCAAACTGGGCGGTACCTGCCTGAATGTTGGCTGTATCCCTTCCAAGGCCCTTCTGGATAGCTCCCACAAATTTATTGAAGCCAAGGAAGATTTTGTCAGGCACGGCATTAAGCACAGCGGTGTAGATATCGATGTCCCTGCAATGCTTGCCCGCAAGGACAATATTGTGAACCAGCTGACTACCGGTGTTACCGGTCTGTTCAAGGCAAATGGTGTGACCTTGCTGGAAGGTGCCGGTAAAGTGCTGTCTGGCAAGCAGGTTGAATTAACCAGGGCTGACGGTTCTGTCGAAGTGGTTGATGCTGCCAACGTGGTGATTGCCACTGGCTCCCGTCCCATTGAAATTCCCCCCACACCGCTGACTGAAGGCCTTATTGTTGACTCTACCGGTGCTCTTGAGTTTCAGGAAGTCCCGAAGCGTCTCGGGGTTATTGGTGCCGGTGTTATTGGTCTGGAACTGGGGTCTGTCTGGGGAAGGCTGGGCGCTGAAGTGGTTGTCCTTGAAGCCCAGGATAAATTCCTGGCCCTGGCTGACCAGCAAATCGCCAAAGAAACCCAGAAGATTTTCAAAAAGCAGGGACTGGACATTCGCCTGGGTGCACGGGTGACCGGTTCTGAAGTCAAGGGTAGCGAAGTTGAAGTAACCTATCAGGATGCCAATGGTGATGAACAGAAGCTGACCTTTGATAAACTGATTGTTGCTGTCGGTCGTCGCCCCTATACAGAAAACCTGCTGGCTACTGACTCCGGTGTCAATCTGGATGAACGCGGTTTTATTTTTGTTGATGATAACTGTGCCACTGACGTTCCCGGCGTTTATGCGGTTGGGGACGTGGTCCGGGGTCCGATGCTCGCTCATAAGGGCAGTGAAGAAGGCATTATGGTGGCGGAAATCATTGCTGGTCAGAAAGCACAGATGAACTATGACCTGATTCCTTCGGTGATTTATACTCACCCTGAAGTGGCATGGGTTGGTAAAACCGAAGAAGAAGTCAAGGCCAGTGGTGACGAGTACAAAGTGGGTACCTTCCCGTTTGCCGCCAGTGGTCGTGCGCTGGCTGCCAATGATACCCATGGCATGGTCAAGGTGATTGCCGACAAGGTAACGGACCGTATTCTTGGCGTTCATGTTGTGGGCCCAAGCGCAGCTGAGCTGGTGCAACAGGGGGTTATTGCCATGGAGTTCGCTGCCAGCAGTGAAGATCTTGCGCTGACCATTTTCTCACACCCAACCCTGAGTGAAGCACTGCACGAAGCAGTTCTGGCGGTTGATGGCCACGCTATCCATATTGCCAATCGCAAACGTCGTTAAACGTATCTTAAGGGGAGCGGTCAGGGTCGACTTGCTCCTTTCTTCATAGACAATATCCAGGGATATGGTTTGACGAGAAACTTAAAAACAACGCTCAAATAAGAAAGAGGGCCGCGTCAGAATGAATCTTCATGAATATCAGGGCAAACAACTCTTTGCCAAATATGGACTGCCCGTCTCTCAGGGCGTCGCTGCGGATACGCCAGAGCAGGCTGCTGCTGCTGCCGATGAAATCGGTGGTAATCAGTGGGTGGTTAAGGCCCAGGTGCACGCCGGTGGTCGTGGTAAGGCGGGTGGTGTGAAGCTGGTCTCCAGCAAAGACGAAATCCGCGCGTTCGCCGAGCAGTGGTTAGGTAAAAACCTGGTCACTTATCAGACCGATGAAAATGGCCAGCCGGTCAGCAAGATACTGGTTGAAAGCTGCACTGATATTGATCAAGAGCTTTATCTTGGCGCTGTTGTTGATCGCGCAACCCGTCGCATCGTGTTTATGGCCTCCACTGAAGGTGGGGTTGAAATTGAGAAGGTGGCGGAAGAAACACCGGAAAAAATCCTTAAGGCGACCATTGATCCCCTGACCGGTGCCCAACCTTATCAGGCCCGTGAGCTGGCTTTCAAACTGGGTCTGGAAGGAAAGCAGATCAAGCAGTTTACCCAGATTTTCCTTGGTCTGGCGAAACTCTTCCAGGAATGCGACCTTGCCCTGCTGGAGATCAACCCGCTGGTAATCACCAAAGAAGGTGACCTGCACTGCCTGGATGCGAAAATCAACATTGATAGCAACGCCCTGTACCGTCAGCCACAGTTAAAAGCCATGCATGATCCTTCCCAGGAAGATGCCCGTGAAGCCCATGCCGCTGAGTGGGAGCTTAACTACGTCGCACTGGATGGCAACATTGGCTGCATGGTGAATGGTGCAGGCCTTGCTATGGGGACCATGGATATCGTTAAGCTGCATGGCGGTGCGCCTGCCAACTTCCTGGATGTTGGTGGTGGTGCAACCAAAGAGCGTGTCACCGAAGCCTTCAAGATCATTCTCTCTGATGACAGTGTGAAAGCCGTTCTGGTCAATATCTTTGGTGGTATTGTCCGCTGTGATCTGATTGCTGAAGGTATTATCGGTGCGGTTAAAGAAGTCGGCGTTGAAGTTCCTGTCGTGGTTCGCCTGGAGGGCAACAATGCCGACCTGGGTGCGCAGACCCTTGCCAACAGTGGACTTGATATCATCGCGGCCAACAGTTTGACCGAGGCTGCCCAACAGGTAGTTAAGGCAGCGGGGAACCAGTAATGAGCATTTTAATTAATAAAGACACCAAAGTTATCTGCCAGGGGTTCACCGGTGCCCAGGGGACTTTTCACTCCGAACAGGCCATTGCTTACGGCACTCGCATGGTGGGTGGCGTAACACCGGGCAAAGGTGGTCAGACTCATCTGGACCTGCCCGTCTTCAATACGGTGGCTGAAGCGGTTGATCAGACCGGTGCAGAAGCGTCGGTTATCTATGTTCCTGCGCCTTTCTGTAAGGACTCCATTCTTGAAGCTGCTTATGCTGGCATCAAGTTGATTGTCTGCATCACTGAAGGTATTCCTACGCTGGATATGCTGGAATGCAAGGTCAAGTGTGATGAATTGGGTGTTCGTCTTATCGGTCCCAACTGCCCGGGTGTTATCACGCCAGGTGAGTGCAAGATCGGTATTATGCCGGGCCATATCCATCTGCCGGGCAAGGTGGGTATTGTTTCCCGTTCCGGCACGCTGACCTATGAAGCGGTCAAACAGACCACCGATTATGGCTTTGGTCAGTCTACCTGTGTTGGTATTGGTGGTGACCCTATTCCCGGTTCCAACTTTATCGATATTCTGGAACTGTTCCAGAATGATGACAAGACTGAAGCTATCGTGATGATTGGTGAAATCGGTGGTTCTGCTGAAGAAGAAGCGGCTGCTTATATCAAGGAGCATGTCACCAAACCTGTCGTCTCTTACATTGCCGGTGTCACAGCGCCTCCGGGCAAGCGGATGGGCCATGCCGGTGCGATTATTGCCGGTGGTAAGGGGACTGCCGATGAGAAGTTTGCGGCACTTGAATCTGCAGGTGTCAAGACGGTTCGCAGTCTGGCGGATATCGGTGAAGCTCTGAAAGAAGTGACCGGTTGGTAAAACAACCGGTTCAGGTAACAAAAAAAAAGGCCGGATTTATATCCGGCCTTTTTTGTGATGGAAAATACTGGATCAGAGGTCAGGCTGCGTAAGCATCTTCAAGGATTTCACGGGAGGTATTGAGATCCTGGTCACCGGTCTCTGACAGAGCCGTCATGCCATGGGCTTCCAGAGCCTTGATCACGTTCTCAATCTGGTTGTGCTCAACACCATACTGTGACAGTCGTGTTTTTACACCCAGGGATTCAAAGAAATCGCGGGTTTTCTCAATAGCGAGATCAACCTTTTCATCGTCACTACCTTCTCTGATATCCCAAACGCGTTCTGCATACTGCACCAGTTTTGTTCGCTTCTTATCTTTGCGCAGCTTCCACAGGGATGGCAGAACCACTGCCAGACTCTGGGCGTGGTCCAGGCCAAACAGGTCAGTCAGCTCGTGGCCAATCATGTGGGTGCCCCAGTCCTGGGGAACGCCAACACCAATATAGCCATTCAGGGCCGAAGTGGCACTCCACATCAGGTTGGCACGGGCATCGTAGTTGTCTGGCTCAGCCAGCGTTACCGGGCCCACTTCAATCAGCGTTTTCAGAATACCTTCCGCCATACGATCCTGAATCCGGGCGTCAACAGGGTAGGTAACATACTGTTCAAGTACATGAACGAAGGCATCCACTACGCCATTGGCGATTTGCACCGGCGGCAGGGTGAAGGTCAGTGATGGGTCCAGAATGGAAAACTGAGGGTAGAGCAGTGGACTCATAACCGGCAGTTTGCCAATGTCGTGAGAAATAACGGCACCCATGTTCATCTCAGAACCTG
This sequence comes from Endozoicomonas sp. ALE010, assembly GCF_049310165.1. NCBI lineage: Bacteria > Pseudomonadati > Pseudomonadota > Gammaproteobacteria > Oceanospirillales > Endozoicomonadaceae > Endozoicomonas > Endozoicomonas sp. ALE010. The sequence continues at coordinate 102,344 of NZ_JBLYNV010000010.1, forward strand.
TGGCCGGTAAGGTGGCAACCGTACCCAGTGGAATGGCAGTGGTGATCGGCGCACCGGCAAAACCTGCCTTGAGCAGATCCACTTCGTCACCTTCATAAGGTGCTGCCGCAGCAACAAACTTGGTGCCATCCATGACAGAGCCGCCACCAACCGCCAGCAGGAAGTCAATGTTTTCAGCACGGACGATCTCAACTGCTTTCATCAGGGTGTTAAAGGTTGGGTTTGGCTCGATACCGCTGAACTCAAAAACTTCACGGTTACCTAATCCGGCCAGCACCTTTTCCAGGGTACCGAATTTCTTCACACTGCCACCGCCGTAAAGGACCAGTACTTTGGCATTAGCCGGTACCAGTTGATCCAGTTCCTGCAGACGGTCCTGGCCAAACACAATGTGGGTTGGATTCTGATAATTAAAATTCATCATTGCGATTCTTCCTCATTAAATTTCCTAGCCAGCGTAGATTATCCTTTCTGTGCAGGAATAGAATAACCATAACTTGCAAAGTCATGCCTAAAACGATCAGTAGTGGTTTTTTTATGTATTGGGTGAAGCTATGCTGTGCCTAAATTACCGATCAGAAGATAAGACATGACGCCATTAGCCCAGACCCTCTCTCCTTTGGCCAAAGAAGAGGGCTATAACAAAACCCATATTCCCGGCGTTGGCGTTTTTAAAGCCAGCGAATCCAGAGAACGTGAGCCACTGTGCTATAGCCAAGGTATTATCATTGTAGCCCAGAGTGCAAAACGGATTTACCTGGAGCAGCAGGCTTATGAATATAATCCGGATAACTATCTGGTACTGACTTTGCCTATTCCTGCGGAATGCGAAACCATTGTTGCTGAAGATAAGCCATTATTATCCATGCTGGTCGATATCGATATCAGCCTGTTGCATCCGCTGGTGCGATTGTTCGACCACCATCAACAGGCGACAGACACCATGGAAGATCTGTTAGAGGCACGAAGCAGTTTATATGTCAGCCCGGTGACGGATGTTTTCTCAGCAACGGTGTTAAGGCTGGCTCAGTGCCTTCACTCGCCGCTGGAGAGTGAAGCCTTAGGCAAAGGGCTGGTGCAAGAGTTGCTTTTTCATGTTCTTAACGGGGAGCAGGCTGCGCCATTATTTGCCCTGGCCAGACACAATACGCATATCGCCCGTCTGGAGCGGGCAATGAAGTATATGCACGAGCATTATGATCAGTCCCTTGATGTTGGGCACCTGGCCTCTATGGCTAATATGAGTCCATCAACCTTCCATCGTAATTTCCGGTATATGACATCATCGTCGCCTATTCAGTACCTGAAGAAACTGCGCCTGAGTCGGGCCAGAGAGTTGTTACAGGATCACGGGGTCAGAGTAAAGCAGGCAGCTGCAGAGGTTGGCTATGATAGCCCAACGCAATTCAGCAGGGAATTTAAACGTTACTTCGGGTTAACGCCTCAGGCATGTGCGGCAGCCTGATTTTGTCAGGCGGTGGCAGGGTTGATTAAGTAGTTAACCAAATGAAATCATATATTTCTGACTAAGTTGTCAGTCACTCTGCGGCGTTGCAACTCCGGTCACATAGCTACGGCTATGCTCCCTACGTTGCGCCTTGCATAGCAACTGCCCACTTAGCCAGAAATATACGATTCCATTTGGCCAACTACTTATTAGCCATTGTCTGAAGTTACTTTCAATTTCATTGCTGCCTTTTTCTGGTGTTCTTATAGCCATCGTCGTGAAATTTCCTTATCCTCGCGCTTTTTTCTCAGGAGCCTGCCAGTGGATGCCCTTGATCTGAATCCGGACAAATATCGACTTGCCAGAGCTCTACGTCCTTTCTCATATTCTGTTGCCCTGGTAACCTGCGGCCTTGGCGTGGTAATGGCTTATCAGCAGGGTGTTGGCGACTGGCGCAGAGCACTGCTGGTTATGTTGGCTGGCGTATTGCTTCAGGCTGCCAGCAATCTTGCCAATGACCATGCTGATCTGGTGTTGTGGAAAAAACGTTCTGGAGAGTTGGCAAGGCAGGTGGTTAAGCAGATTCATCGAAACTTTATCCTGGCGGGGTTTTGTGCCCTGATTGCCTGCATGATGGGACTATTGTTGGTAATCGATGTTGGCTGGCCGTTATTGTTGCTTGGTGTCTTTGGTGTCGTCGGCGGTTATTTTTATACCGGTGAACCCATTGTCTATAAACATCGCGGCTGGGGGGTGCCGGCAGTATTTCTGTTTACTGGTGTACTGATGGTCAGTGGTGCCTTTTATGCCGTTGGAGGGTACTGGAATAATGAAGTGGTCTGGATGTCGATTCCGGTGAGTTTGCTGGCTTCTGCGTTGTTGCTGTCCAATGAGATCCGGGATTACCTGGATGATATCAGTCACAATATTCGCACGTTAACCGTTCGTATGGGACTGGTTCCAGCGAAATGCCTTTATGCCGTGCTGTTACTGGCAGGGTTTCCTCTCAGTTTTCTGTTGTATTATTCGGGCGAGTTGGATAACCCGCTTTATCTGCTGATAGCGCTGCCTTTTGCCATTGCGCCGCTCAGATTGCTTGCCAACCATTCTGGTGATGCTGAGATGGTTCGTTTGCCTCCTCTGACAGGACGTTTTTTTATCGTCTTTGGCCTGGGATTTATGCTTTCAATTGTATTTTAAGTGAGAGGGCGTAAAGGGGCTCTGAAATACAATAAACCCTATGCCGTTTATCGGGTATCTTAAAACCCCGCTTGAGTCTCGGCACAATACAGGCCATTACCGTCAGTCCTTGTTTCTCAGATCATAGGTTTTTGCATCAAATAACTCTTCGGGTTGGTTCGGAAGGTTAATAGCCTGTCTGCCGTTGCTATTACCGATAAGCTTCAGTTTGGTGAATCGATCCCGGGTCGCTTTTACCAGTGTTTCCGAGTTACGCATAATGGTGGGGCGGATAAACAACATCAGGTTCTTTTTTTCATCGCCGCTCTGGTTATAACGGAAGAGGTTGCCCAAAATTGGGATGCTCCCAAGCAGTGGTACTTTTTTCCTGCTTTTGGATTTGATGTCTTCAATCAGTCCACCAATAACGACGGTTTGTCCATCATCCACCAGTACCGAGGTCTTCAGGGAGCGGGTGTTGAACAGCAGGTCATTGCTATCGGAGCCAAGCAACTGTTTGGTGGTGCCCACATCCAGTGAAGAAACCTCTTGCTCCAGCATCAGTCTCAGGCTGTTGCCTTCGTTGATATGGGGGGTGATCTTGAGTTTTAGCCCCACATCCTTGCGTTCAGTGGTGGTAAAAGGGTTATTACTATTGCCACTGGATGACGTCTGGTATGAGCCGGTTTTGATGGGAATGTTTTTGCCGATAATCAGCTCTGCCTCTTCATTATCCAGAGTCAGCATACTGGGGGTAGAGAGGATATTGTTATTGGACTTTGCGCTTAACGCACTGACCAGAACGCCGAAGTTATCAGCGCGCAGCGCCAGGGATCCGAGGGCAATACCAGGCTTATCATCCAGAATATGCCCGGTTATGCTGCTTTTAATAATGTTACTTGAATCGGATGTACCACGAATCGTGTTAGTCCCATCAATGCCCCATTGAACACCCAGCGCATCATTAATCCCACCAGACACTTCAACAATAACGGCCTCCAATAACACCTGGGCCCTGGGCACATCAAGCTGGCGGACAATTTTCTCCATCTCCTGAAGGGTTTCCGGGTCGGCAATCATCACCAGGGCATTCTGGGTTTCATCCGCTTTGACAAACGCCGTCGTGGCTGCGGACTTGCTTTTGGCACCAGACTTGGTGGTGGCCTGGGATGAGGACTGGTTTGATGAGCCGGGGGAGACTGAGCTTGATGCAACCGATGACGATGGCGTTGCAGCGGTTCTCTTTCCCTGGCTGTCCTGAATAATGCCTGAGGCTTCCGACAGAATTTCCGCAATGTTTTTGGCATCGGCAAAACTCAGGAACATGACTTTGGTGGTCGATTTTCGAATACCTTCCTTATCAAGGGTGTCAGCCAGTTTTCTGACCCGTGCCCGTTTGCTGGCGTTGCCCTTAACCACCAGACGATTGCTTCGCTCATCGGCGATCACCTGGAGCCCGCTGGGGAGCTGTCCCTTGCCGGTGACCAGGGTATCCGAGATTATTTTTGAGACATCTCCCACCCAGGCGTGTTTCAGCTGGATGACTTCATAGTCGTTATTGCCGGCATCATCCAGCTCCCGTATCAGTTTGGTGATGCGCTCTACATTATCGGCAAGGTCACTAATGATGACCGCATTACTGGAAGCAGATGCAGCAGCATGGCCATACTGGGCAATCAGGGGGCGAATAATCGGGATGACTTCGACAGCGGATACACTGTGCAGATCGACAACCCTGGTGGTCATCACGCCATCAATGGGCTTCGGAGTGTCTCCGGGGCTGCTGGTTTTTGCCGTGGCTGTGGGGACAACATTAATAATATGGCCATCGGCCTTGGGAATGACGGTATAACCATTAGCGGAGAGGACTTCCAGGAAAACATCGTAGACCTCATCCCGGCTCAATGGCTTGCTGGAAATGACGGTAACGGTATTGCCTCCTTTAATCCGGGGATCGATAACAAATGTCTCTCCGGTTATTTTGGCCACCTGAGTGATAAATTCACGGATATCGGCATTCTGCTGATTCAGTGTCCAGAGCTTATCATTGGGCACCGGTACAGCGTTATTGGCAGCAGGCTGTAAACCGGTATTTACCTTGCTGGCAAACAGTGGGGTGACAGCCATCATCAGCACCAGAGGAATGGCTCTGATTAACTTTCTGTTATGAGAGTGTGGTAAACGTGGTAACAAGAGTAGCGCTCTGGTGTTCATGATGTGACCATTAACTCAGCAGTTTGTCATTGTTGTCATTACAGTTCCTGACTGGCGTCCTGCAGTTTCTCCCTGAGGTCCTGCATTCGCTGTTCAAGAGACATATCATCCGGATAATCATGGTTGCCCGGACGCTGCTCCATTGACTCGGGGGTGTCTTCCGCCACAGGCCTGAATTCCTGAAAGGCTCTGGAATCCCTGGCTGTTTCCGGAAAGTATAGTTTTTCAAGCTGGTTACCCCGTTGAATGACAATGTGATCGGAATAAACCTGATTCAGAATGGCACCTCCGGGAAGAGCGTCACCAATTTCATATAACTTGTCCTGGTTGGCTATTTGAATAATTGCACTTGCGTACTTTTTGTTTTCAATACCTGAGAGTGCCCCTCTGAGAATCAGATTCATTTTTGTTATGGGGATCTCTTTATTGTTTTGAGTTATTTCCTGATTGTCACTAAAACCAAAAATCAACTCAAAGTCTTCATGTTTGATGGTTGAGGCGTTTTTTAAAACGATAGTTTTATTATTATCACTATTTTGCAAGGGTTCGCTGCTGACGATTTGATAAAAGTGAAATGCTTGAAAACTGAGGCTAAGGATCATAACGATGAAAATAATCAGAATGATAAGGTTCCGATTATTTTTATGCCCCCATTGCAGAAATGTGGTGAAAACCACTGGTTTCATGGTCATATCTTCTGAAGTTAACGAATAGGCTATTCTTTACTCTAAATAAAAGCATAAGAGTTTTGTTTTTTAAAGAAATAAGTTTTTTCAAAAAGGAAAGGCCTAACCGCCTCCCGGGTGCTTCCTTTTTGATTTAAGGAGTTCATGATATTGGCTACACCTCTGACCACTGACTATGACACCGAAGATGATGCTGAAAGCGAAGCCAGCGTTTTACCAAGACTGCCTTTTAGTTTTGCCAAAAGGCATGGCGTTGTGCTCATTGAGAATGATAGTGGGATAGCCACACTCTATTTTCATAACACACCACCGGCTGAGCTGATTGCTGAAATCAGTCGCTTTTCCGGTGTTTTTCCTGCCTATGAGCAGGTCGATGCCGAAAAACTGTCAGAGGTGCTGGCTCACTGCTATCACAATGACAGTTCAGAAGCATTGCAGGATGCCGCCGGCATCAGTGATCACCCGGACCTGACCAGTCTGGCGGATGCCGTTCCGATCACGGAAGACCTGCTTGAGCAAAGTGACGATGCCCCGGTTATCCGTTTAATTAATGCGCTGCTCACTGAGGCGATCAAGGAAGGTGCTTCCGATGTGCATATTGAAACCTTTGAGTCGGCACTCGTGGTTCGGCTGCGGGTGGATGGTGTATTAAGGGAAGTACTGTCACTTAAAAGGACCATTGCCTCTTTGCTGGTTTCCCGCATCAAGGTGATGGCCCGGCTGGATATTGCCGAGAAACGGGTACCCCAGGATGGCCGGATTTCGCTGAGGGTGGCCGGTAAGGAAGTGGATGTCCGGGTGTCCACGCTGCCTTCCAGTAATGGTGAGCGGGTCGTACTCCGGCTTCTGGACAAAGCAGCAGGCCGTCTTGAACTCAGGCACCTCGGTATGACCGAGCGGAACCGTTCACTGATCGAAGGACTGCTGCAAAAACCTTATGGCATTATTCTGGTGACAGGGCCAACAGGATCCGGCAAGACAACGTCTCTATATGCCAGCCTTACCCTTCTGAATGACCAGACCCGAAATATTCTCACCGTTGAAGACCCCATTGAGTATCACCTGGAAGGGATTGGCCAGACCCAGGTAAACACAAAAGTCGATATGACTTTTGCCCGGGGATTGAGAGCTATTCTGCGACAGGACCCCGATGTGGTGATGGTCGGAGAGATCCGTGACCGGGAAACCGCTGAAATAGCGGTACAGGCCAGTTTGACCGGGCATCTGGTACTTTCCACGCTTCATACCAATACGGCGGTCGGTGCCCTGACCCGTCTTCAGGATATGGGCATTGAACCTTTTCTGATGTCGTCCAGTCTACTTGGGGTGATTGCCCAACGTCTGGTCAGGGTGCTCTGCAGTGACTGTAAATTGCCATACAGCCCTGATGATGCCGAATGCCAGCAGTTAGGCATTGATGCTTCTGATGGGGTAACGCTGTATCACGCCCAAGGGTGTAAGTGCTGTAATTTCAGTGGCTATCGCGGGCGTACCGGCATTTATGAAGTTTTTGTTATTAATGAGCAGGTCCGGCGAATGATCCATGGGCTCAAAGGGGAGCAGGAGATTACGGACTGTGTTCGTGAGTCCAGTCCCGGCATCCGTGAAGATGGCAGCAGAAAAGTGCTGGAAGGGGTTACAACACTTGAAGAGGTACTTCGGGTTACCCAGAAAGACTGATTATGGCTGCTGAAGAAAAAGGCTCAGGATTATGGCCGCGTTTGAATATATAGCCCTGGACCATCAGGGTAAACAGCATAAAGGTACCCTGGAAGCGGACAGTGGGCGTCAGGTTCGCCAGATGCTGCGGGATAAACAGTGGACACCGCTGTCAGTTAATACGCTTGCCGATCGCAAACAGCAGGGAGAGGAAGGCCGAAGCTTCTTTCTGCGCCGGGGCATTTCAGCCGTTGAGTTGGCTACAGTAACCCGGCAGCTGGCTACGCTGATCCAGGCGGCAATGCCTATTGAGGAGGCGCTCAATGGTGTGGCAGCCCAGCAGGAAAAAAGACGAATAAAAAATATGTTGCTGGCTGTTCGTTCACGGGTGCTTGAAGGCTATACCCTGGCCAAAAGCCTGGAAGCCTTCCCGGAAGTCTTCCCCCAGATGTATCGGGCAACGGTTGCGGCAGGGGAGCATGCCGGTTATCTCGACCGTGTTCTCAATCGTCTGGCCGACTACACTGAGGCCAGAATGCGTTCTGGCCAGAAAATACAGCAGGCACTGGTCTATCCGGTCATACTGATGTTGGCGTCCATTGGGATTGTCAGTTTCCTGCTGGGATTTGTCGTGCCGGATGTTATTAAGGTCTTTCTGGATTCCGGTCAGGAGCTGCCATTAATCACAGAGCTATTGATTAATGCCAGTGAGGGGTTTCAGACATGGTGGCCGGTGATTTTTGGTGTGATTGTTGCGGCTATTGTGGTTGTCCGGCATTCACTGAAAAAGGCCTCCGTACGACTTTCCTGGCACCGGGTTCAGTTAACGTTGCCGTTGGTTGGGCGATTTGTCCGAACGGCCAATGCCGCCCGCTTTGCCAGTACATTGAGCATGTTAACCCGCAGTGGGGTTTCGCTGGTAGAGGCCCTGATGATTGCTGCCCAGGTGGTTAATAACGATGCCATCAAACATGCCGTTCAGGATGTTGCCCGGCGAGTCAGTGAAGGAACCAGTCTTCACAGGGCACTGGCAGAAACCGGCTACTTTCCACCCCTGATGCTCCACATGATCGCCAGTGGCGAGGCAACCGGAGAGCTGGATCAAATGCTGGAGAGAACTGCACAGAATCAGCAGATGGAGCTGGAAGGGCGCATAACCGTCATCCTTGGACTGTTTGAGCCTTTGATGCTGGTCCTGATGGGGGGAGTGGTCATGATGATTGTTCTGGCTATCCTGTTGCCGATACTCAATATGAATCAGCTGTTGAATTGAGGCCAGGAGTGAAACAGAGCTAAATCGTCCTGGATGAAAAATGCTGAACGGCCTATTCACAGAAAATCGAGGTCAACCAACATGATAAAAAACCGGCTTAGAAGAAGAGGGCCTGATGCGGCTAATTCAGTGCACGCTGAACGGGGCTTTACACTGATTGAAATTATGGTGGTGGTGGTCATTTTGGGAATTCTGGCAGCTATGGTGGTTCCCAAAATTCTTTCCCGGCCTGATCAGGCAAAGGTCACCGTTGCCCGTGCGGATATTGAAGCGATTTCTCAGGCGCTGGAGCTTTTCAGGCTTGATAATGGTTTTTATCCCACCCTGGACCAGGGGCTTGAGGCACTGACTCAGAAACCATCTTCTCCTCCAGAGCCTAGAAACTGGAATCCCGAAGGGTACCTGAAAAAAGTGCCATTGGATCCGTGGGGGAATCCCTACATGTATTTACAGCCCGGTAATCACGGCAAGTATGACCTTTATTCTTTCGGAGCGAATGGCCGTGAGGGCGGCGAAGGTCTCGATGCTGATATTGTGAACTGGGATAACTAGGAGCCTGTCGGACTTAAGACTGCCCTACTGCGGTTGCGATAAATTGGTCTAAAAATTCCTGCTTCTTCGTCAAATAGCCCCGCTATTCTCCTCAGAAGCAGAAATTTTTACCCTCAATTTCTCGCAATCCTCGCTACGGACGCTTAAGTCCGACAGGCTCCAAGGTTTTTTTGGCAAACAGGACAAGGAAATGGCATCACCTCAACAGCAAGGATTTACCCTGATCGAAATGCTGGTGGTGGTGGTCATCATTGGGGTTCTTCTGGGTATTACCCTGCTAAGCCCGATAACCGGCAGCATTCACAAGGTGGTGCAGAAAGAAGCGACACGATTGCAGGCATTATTTACCCAGGTTCGTGACAAAGCGCTGCTGGAAAATAATCACTACGGCTTCTCAATTGATAACGACGGGTATTACCGCTGGTGGGTATTACCGGCAGATACTCAGGAATGGGCTGAGTTGGCGCAATCCCCTTTTCAGCCCAGGTTGCTGCCAGACACATTAAGCCTGAGCCTTGAGTCCAGTGAGAATTTCATGCCTTTTGATGTGGATGAACAGTATCCATCCGTTGTTTTCTATTCAGACTACCAGGTAACCCCCTTCAGGCTCGGCATTGTTCCGGTTGGCAACAGCAAACAGTCACTCTATCTGCGCACAGACGGATTGTCCGATATTGAATGGGTCAGGGAGTAACGAGCGTTGCTATGAGTTATTGGGGTTTCAGGCTAAACCGGCTTTTTCTACCCAGCAGAAACCTGAATCGTGGTCAGGGTTTTACCTTGCTGGAAGTTATGGTGGCTCTGGCCGTATTTGCCCTGGCCGCTTCTATGCTGATTCTTTCTGATGGCAACAGCATTCGCCAGACCCGATACCAGAAGGAAAAAATACTGGCTTCGCAGATTGCCGACCACTATCTCAATACACTTTATGCCGAGGGGCGCTGGAGTGGTTCGGCAGTGAGGCCTCAAATTGAAAGCTATGCCGGTTTTCAGTGGTATGTCCGGGAAACATCCGCATCCACCGGGTCACCCGATTTCAGACAGGTGCAGGTCGAAGTATTTATCGGTGAGTCTGAACCAGAAAAAGGTGCTGTTCCCCTGGCAAGGTTATCTACCTGGCTGAGGAGGCCCCGGCAATAATGCTCAACAAACGTTTTTGCCTGGCTATGGGTAGACACTTGAACATTGTTCAGGTACCGGGTGGCTTTACCCTTCTCGAGTTAATGGTTGCTATCGTACTGTTCAGCATGATCAGTACGGCAGCCTATAAGCTGTTTATGTCAGTCACCCGTGCACAGGAAGCAACGCAGTTGGTGCTGGATGACATGGATAAATTACAACGGGCTGAAATCATTCTGGAAAAAGACGTGTTCCAAATAACCCGAAGACCGGTCAGGGATGAACAAGGCTTGCAGCAGCCTGCACTGAAAGCCCCGGGTCCGGGCAGGACGTTAATGGAGTTTACCCGTTCAGGATGGCAAAACTCCCTGAAGGCAGCACGAAGTACACTGCAACGTGTGGCTTATGCTGTGGAGGGTCATCAGTTAATCCGTTATTACTGGCCTGCTTTGGACAGGGCTCCGGAATCTACTCGTATTCGTCAGGTTGTGCTGTCTGGTGTGAACAGCATGAAAGTACGATTCCGCAATGATCACAAGGAATGGATAAGCAGCTGGCCTCCAAAACAGAACCTGCAGTCAGTTGCCAATGTGGGACGCGCAGATCAAGTACCGACGGCCGTGGAGCTGACCATTGTTCATGAGACGATGGGGTCCATGGTCACCGTGGTTCCGCTGATCACGTACAAACCTGATCAGGGCAATAAAGAGGGAGACCCATCCCAGGAGAACAGGAATAACGCGCCGGGTAACATACGGCCACAGCCCACAGGCCGATCCGGAGATAGTGTCGATGGTTATTGAGCCTGCTGAAAACCGCCAGCCAGTCAGGGCTTCGCCTGGTAAATTCCCATCATGCCACCAATCAGGGATTGCTCTTATTTATGTGCTGCTGATTTTTTTGCTGATCACAACGGTCGCTTCTGAGATTGTTATGAATCTCTGGCTGCACACTGAGAAGAACGCCCGATATCTGGAAAGAACCCAGGCAAAACACTATGCACTGGGCGCTGAACAGTACGTCGCATGGCTGCTGGAACAAGATTTTCAACAGGATAAAAAAAATAACCGAATGGTGGATCATGAAAATGAGCTGTGGAATGTTGAAACCATCAACTATGACGTAGAACAGGGCGTTATCGAATTACAGGTTCAGGATGAACAGAGCCGGTTTAATTTGAACTGGCTTGCTGATGAGAGTAAGCCCTCAGGTGAACCGCGGGCGGAAAGAGGTGGTTCACCGGCTGTGCAAATGTTTGAGAATCTGCTGACAGCGCAATCCATGGATCCGCAACTGGCCGACAACATAGCTCGCTGGATGAACAAAGAGCAGAAAAGTGTCTCAAGGGGAACGGAAGATCAGGTCTATCTATCCCTTGTTCCCCCAAGACGAACCGGACAAACTGAAATGACATCGGTCTCGGAATTGATATTAATTGATGGTTTTAATAACGAGGAAGTTGAAAAACTGTTGCCATATATTACGGTTATACCCAGATCATCAAAAATGAATATGAACACAGCTCTGCCAGAGGTTATCCGTTCGTTAAACAAGAATATCTCCGAAGGGGATGCCTTAATGATCATTAGCCGCCGGGGTGATGCCGGGTTATCCAATATTGAAGAATTGAATCAGCTTGTCGCTCTATCTGGAAAGGCCGGGATTTTTAATGAGAGAAATCAAAATGAGCGGGTAGTATTCGACAGTCAGTATTTCAGTGCCCGGATTAAGGCAACCTTTAGAGAGACCACCTTTTACTTAAAAACGATTTTTTACCGAAGCAGTGAGGGGCATGTGCAGGTTATCGGCAGAGAAATCGGGCCGGGTCAATATTGGGCTCCTGCTAATAAGGCCGATTTAACAGGGAACTCAGGGGCTAATAAATGAAAAAAATACTATTGGTTCGAATGCCTGCTCCAGTCAGCTCTGTTGATGCCAGTACCGTTGTCCAGTGGGGGAAGTTTACATCGGCAGGCTCTTTGACCGGAGAACTCCATCTGACAGCGATTGATCAGCTCAGAGCAGCATGGTGTGCTGACGAGCCTGAAGATCGAGAGGACGTTGACCGCCTGCCGGATGAGGTCATTCTGCTCCTGGGGGGATCGCTTTGTTTGTATAAACACCTGATGATTAATGCGGGCCAGAAAAAGCACCTGGCAACCGCACTCCCTTATCTGGTGGAGGAGCATCTGGCCCAGGATATTGAAACCATGCATATTGTTCATGGTTTTCCTGACAGGGACTTGCAGGTTTCTGTCGCCGGTATTCCCCACTCAACCCTACAGGCCATGCTGGCCCTCTTTGAGGAACATCAGTTACCCCTGACCAGCATCCTGGCTGAAATGCAGTTTCTGAAGGCTGAGCCGGGATATACCTGCCTGATAATGGACAATGATGCGGTGATGATGGCCTCACCCGGTCGTGAAGGCGTCACCCTGAATTACGAAGCGCTCCCCATCGTATTCCCGGATCATCCCGATCAGGGAGATCATCAACTCCCTGATACTCTGGCCAGCTCTCTGGATAATACGGTTGCTGAAACAGTGAATGAGCTGCCCTCAAAAGTCAGATTGATGTTCTCTGACAATACGCTGGCGGTTACCGCAACCAGAATGGATGAAACATCCGGTTTGCTTGCTGAGCGTGGCTGGCTCGTCGATAAGTTACCGCTTAAGGGCTCGGTCTTTGAGTATTTTGCCGGGCTCTATTTTACTGCAAGGCGCAACAATCAGCTGCTTGATTTCCGACAGGGGGCCTATCAGTGCCCGAGAAGAACCGGGCGATTTATCCGGCGCTGGTGGCCACTGTTGGCTGCGGCTGGCTGCTGGCTGATTCTTGAGCTTGGACTGTCAGTTACAGAAGGTGTGATTTATCAGAATAAGTCGGAATCCCTCTGGAGGGATTCCATAAAAAACTACCTCTCGGTATTCCCCAGTGACCGACAAGCCCAGCAGGCACAGGCACGACAACAGATGTCTTTTAATGTGAAGCAAATAATGGAGCACCGCTTTCGTACTCTGGATGCTCAAATCTCCGAAACCCCTTTTCTATCCATGCTTCAGGCTCTTTCCCATGTTTCTGGCACCATGGGCGACAAAGTAAAACTTGAGCCCAGGCATCTGGATTTCAACGAGGCTACCGGTCAACTGGTCTATGAATTTGAAACCGGTGAGTTAGACACGGTGAACCAGCTTCTGGAAAAGCTCAACACTTCCGGCTTACAAGGTAAGCTGGATAACGCTAACCAGGGTAAGTCCGGTGTGATTGCCAGAGTTACGATCAGGAGATGATTGGGGGGGACCATGCAAAAACTGAATCGCCTGCTAATGGCTAACCCGTACTGGCAGCACTGTAAATCCTGGTATGAAATGCGGCCTTCCGGAGATCGTAAAATACTCCAACTGCTTGTTACTCTGGTGTTTGCAGCGCTGATCTATCTGCTGATTTGGGAGCCCGTAAGCCAATGGTCGAAGGCTCAGAAAAGCAACTATCTCTATCAGCAGGAAATGAACACCTGGTTACACAATAATTTACCCAAAGCCCGTGACCTGCAGAAAAATCAACAAAGAGCTTCACCCCGTCAGGAACTCTCCTCCATAGCTGCCAATGTTGCCCAACAGGCAGGTATTACCCTGGGAAGAGTGCAGCCAGACCGCAAGGGCCTCTCGGTTTGGGTTGAAGATGCAGCCTACCAGAAACTGCTTAAATGGCTTGTGCTGCTGCAAACAAAGCATGGTGTTGCCATCCAGCAGGTGCGTATTGATCAGCTGAAAGAAGAGGGGCGGGTAAAGAGTTATATCCATCTGGGGGGCTGAACAAAGCAGCATAAGGTTCACCCTGAGTTTGATGCTTGTTATCCGACGCTCTTGTTGTTTGAAATTGTTGTTCGAGGATTGTTCAGATAAATACCGCAAAAAGGGATTGACACACTCTCTCGATTCGATATCATACCGGCCACAAGCGCAGGGTGATTAGCTCAGCTGGGAGAGCATCTGCCTTACAAGCAGAGGGTCGGCGGTTCGATCCCGTCATCACCCACCAGCTAGAAACTAGTATCTTGAAACTAGAGACTAGATAGCGGACCGGTAGTTCAGTCGGTTAGAATGCCGGCCTGTCACGCCGGAGGTCGCGGGTTCGAGTCCCGTCCGGTCCGCCATACAACTTAACCCTTACGATATCTGTCGTAAGGGTTTTGTCGTTTATAGGGCCTGTAAACAAAGGGTTAAACGCACTTCGCTGGAGGATTCGCCCTCCCCACAAACAAGCTATTTTCCACCTTTTTTTGCCGTTTTCTCTCTGCTCTCTGAAAAAGTGGAGGATTTTGCCTTGCGAGGTCTCCAGCGGTGTTTTTCCTTATTAAAGTCAGATTGTTAGGCTAAATGTCGTGCTGGTGCATATTCTGGCTAATCGTGAACGCTCATTCTGGCAAAGCGTGAACACGAATTCTGGCCAGGCGTGAACATGGATTCTGGCTGATCGTG